>CALKYI010000149.1 GCA_938003665.1 uncultured Flavobacteriales bacterium | reverse complement strand
GCGCGATGGCTTCCCAGCGCAAGGTGCGCAAGCTGATGTCCAAGGCCATCAACTCCAAGGCCTCCTCGTCCGTGGGTTGGTTGTCTCTCGAACGGTCGAATTCCTTGCGGTGGTTGAGTTGGTACGAAATGCGTGGCGTCCATTGCCATCCTCCCATCTCAAACCGCGTAGATGTAGTGACCAAGTGGTCACCGGTCTGTTGGAATCCGTCGTAACCGATCAAACCAGCGGTGCTGTAGGCCGAAGAATACGCGCCTTCAATGACGCCCCATGGGCGGATGTACCCGAAGTTGCCTTGCCCAAAAAACTGCTGGTAGGCCGAATTCTCGACGCGGTTGCCGTCGGGCAAGGCGTAGTCGCCGTGCTGCTTGAAGCCGCCCCGGAAAGAGTGAAACGTCGCTTTGCTGCGCTTCTCTGTGGCTCCCGTCACCTGCCAGCCTTGGGTCGCCGAGAAGCCGGTGACGCTCAATCGGTTCTCCCGTCCTTGCTCGCTTAGCGGCGCTTTCGGAATGAAATTCAATACGCCTCCGTAGGCGTCCGAACCGTAGGCCAATGTGGCCGGACCGCGAATGACCTCCACTGCTTGAACCCCCTCTTCCGGCACGTAGATACCGTGGTGTTCTCCCCAGGCTTGGCTTTCGATGCGGGCCCCATTGAACAGGGTCGCGATACGCAATCCGGACAACCCTCGGATCACCGGACGGAGGGTGCCGGCGCCATTGGAGGCCATGTCCACACCGGGCAACGCGGCCAAAGCCTCGATGCGCGAAGTTGCGGGGAGTTGGTCAATGGCTTCCGGGCGGAGCACGACCGACGGCTTCATTTTTGGCCGGGAAGGATTAAGAGGAGACGCCTGGATTTCCGCCACTTCGAGGGCATTGATCCGCTCGGTCAACGCCAACCACGTGGAATCCTCAAGTGCCGCATCTGCATGCGCATCTTGGCCCCATGAATGGGCGAAAAATGCTCCAAGGCAGAAGACCAGTAGCAGTGTCATGCGGCGTTTCACGCCGCGAAATTACCCTTCCTGTTTCCCAACGAGGCCAATCGATTGTCAGGAGTTCGTCACAAACAGGTCATTTACCAGCGGAAGCCCACAAATCGTTGACCAGCGTCCCTTCCCCCATCGACTCAATAGACTCACATGCATCCACCATGACCTCACGGGCGTTGGCCGCTTGCACGGGCAACGACGCCCCCACCAATGCCTCTTTGCTGGGCCATAAGGCGTGCGCCCAATACGTTTTTTCGGACGCTTGGTACAACCGCGACCCGCCGCTCCCATTTTCCTTTTGGATTTCCTCGGTCACCGCTGCCCATGCCTCTTCGAAATCGTCCTGTCGCCCGGGTTTGACCTGGAAAACGTAAAGCACCGCATACTGGAATTCTTTCATCTTGGTCGAAATTTGTGGAGCAAAAATACCGCAGTCCCCTTTCCCATGGCCCTCACCCCTACCACGTCCATCCCCCTCGGATTTCAAGCCCCCGCATTTTCGCTTCCTGATGCGCGCACCGGGGAAACCGTCTCCAGCGAATCGCTCATGGCTTCGGGGCCTTCCGTGGTGGTTTTCATGTGCAACCACTGTCCGTTTGTGGTGCACCTGTTGGACGAACTGGTGGCATTTGCGGAGGAATACCAAACCAAGGGCCTGAATGTCATTTCCATCTCGCGCAACGCCGTAGAAAACTACCCACAAGCCGGCTTTGACCAAATGCGTGAGTGCGC
>CALKYI010000148.1 GCA_938003665.1 uncultured Flavobacteriales bacterium | reverse complement strand
TGCCCGCCAGGAAGCCATCCAATGCTTCAACATCTTATTGCCAGGCCCCAAGATGCTCTGGCAGTTCGAAGAACTCGGGTACGATTACAGCATCAACACGTGCAGCGACGGAGTGACCATTAGCGAGAATTGCCGAACAGAAGCAAAACCCGTACGCTGGGATTACCGCGACAACCCCAACCGATACCGCATTCATGAAGTCATTGGCGGTCTGTGCCAGCTCAAAATGGACTACCCCGACCCCTTCCAAGGCACCAATTACAACTGGGATGTAGGAGGCTATGGCAAGCGCCTGCACCTCAACGGCAGCAGCATGGACGCTGTAGTGGTCGCTAATTTCCGTGTCAGTGAGCTCAGCATGATTCCCGGATTCCAGCACACAGGCACTTGGTATGACTACTTCACGGGCGAAGCCATCGAGGTGACCGATGTCAGTGCATTCATGTCATTCGCTCCCGGCGAATACCACGTGTACGTCGATCAACCCGTGAATTTCCCTTCAGCCATCTCTAAGCCCACCGTCATGAAGTCCAATGCTGTAGCGTATCCAAATCCTACGGCGGGGACCTTTGCCATTGAATTCCCCGAGCAGGTGGACCTAAATTCTCTGCAAATCTTTGACCTGAACGGCCGAGAAGTATCCGCCGGGATCTCTGCCACGGTAAAGCACCAGGGGAACGTTATTCAATTCGTTAACAACAGCTTATCGGAAGGCGTGTACACCGTACGGGTGCTTTCAGAAAAGCAACAATTCAATGCCCGCGTGGTGCTTTCCAACATCCGTTGACAAGTCGCCAGACACTTCGTGTTGAAAATACACCTACTAGACCTTACCTTCGACCCACTAAATCATTTCTGATGACCAAATTCACCCTTACGCTGATCGCTACCTTTGGCATGTATTGCGCACTGCAAGCGCAATCCCTGCGCGGTACGATCTCAGATGCCCAAGGCAATCCACTGCCTGGAGCGTCGGTTGTTGCCGACGGCACCAATGGGCAATTCACGGACGCCGATGGGGCGTATGTTTTGAGCCTATCTCCCGGCGCCCATACTGTCCAATTCTCCTACATTGGCTACATCAGCCAGACGAAGGAGGTGACTATAGGAACCGAAGATGTGGTCCTCAACGTTTCCCTCGCCGACGACGCGGTTTTGATTGAAGACGTTGTCGTGGTGGGTTACGGCGTTCAACGCAAGAAAGAGGTCACCGGCAGCATCGTCAAGGTCGATTCGAAGCAAATCACGGGGGTCCAGACCCCGTCGTTTGAAGCGGCGCTCCAAGGACAAGCAGCAGGCGTGCAGGTCAGCCAATCTTCAGGCGTGGCCGGTGCACCATCCCTCATCCGCGTTCGAGGGGTGGCGTCCGTTTCCGCTGCAGGTGATCCGCTCTACGTGGTGGATGGCATCCCGATCACCCAGGAGTACTTTTTGCGTGGCAACAGCGGCGCCTTGAACAACAACCCGCTCGCTGCCATCAACCCGAATGACATCGAATCGGTTGAAATCCTCAAGGACGCGGCAGCAACAGGCATCTACGGTTCCCGTGGCGCAAACGGCGTCATCCTCATCACCACCAAGCGGGGTAAGAAGGGAACATCGTTCGAATTCAGCACACGGGCCGGCATCGGAACCGCTGCTACCCGTCCGAACATGATGGACACGGAAACGTACCTAGCTCTGCGCCAAGAGGCATGGGAAAACGACGGTGGGACTGGATACGTTTGGTTGCCCAACATGACGTCCGCGGCCGATGACCCCGCTACACGCCGCGAAGCCTACTTGCGCGCTTTGGAAACGAACACCGATTGGGTGGACCAGACCATTGGTGTTGGCAACAAAAACGCGGTGAACTTCGGTGTTCGCCAAGGCGGTGAGCGCTACAATCTGTATGCAGGTGTTTCAAAGGACAACAACCAGAGCTACCTCCTAGGCAACAGCTACGACCGCACCAGCGGCCGTGTCCACCTCGACTGGTGCCCATCGAGCAAAGTGAAGGTCCTCCTCAGTGCCTCGCTCAGCCGAGGCGAAAACAACCGAATCGATGCGGCGTGGTCGGGCGGTTTGGGGGATGCCATGTCCAACGCCCTTCCCTACTACCCTGTCCGCTACGACGAGGATGTCTACGATGCCAACGGCAACATTGAACACGAAGCCGGTGAGTACTTCTTGTGGTTCGATGAGTGGGGCGGGACGAAAAACCCCGTAGCCGTTCGCGAATTGAAGAAGTGGAAAACGACGGAAGATCGTTCCATCAGCAACGCACAGTTGATTTACTCGCCCATAGCCAACTTGAATTTGAAGGTGAGCGGTGGATTTGACTACCTCCACCTCCGCGAGGACGTCTTCAACCCGGGTGCTCTGTCCATTACAACCGAACTCGGCAGCGCCAATCGGTACGCGAATTACGTCTTGAATTGGAACTACAGTGCAACTGCAGACTACCGCTGGGAATTGGATGACACCCAAGCATTGAACTTCCTGGTGGGCAGTGAATTCCAACGCACTGACAACTACGGCTACAGCCTTTTCTACGGTCAGGTGGAAGGCCCCATCTTCGAAAACGACTCCTTGTCAGAGGATGCGGCCAACGTCAACACGACGGTAAACTTGCCCTCACAGCACAGCTTTCTCTCGTACTTCGGACGAATTAATTACACGTTGAAAGACCGCTACTTCTTCCAGGCAACAGCACGTGTAGATGGCAGTTCGCGTTTCGGTCGGGAGAGCCGATACGGTTTCTTCCCGTCGCTATCAGCGGGTTGGGTCGTATCCGACGAAGATTGGTTCAACAGCAAGCGCGTGAGCTTCTTGAAGATCCGCTCGAGCATTGGTTACACCGGAAACGCGGCGCTGCCTGATTACGCGCGTTTCGGAACCTACTCTGCCTCGAACAACGGCATTACGTATGCAGCTGATTCCATCCTCTTCCCCATCCAGCCGGAAAATCCAACCCTGCGTTGGGAGACTTCCCGCACGGTGGATGCGAGCGTGGAAGCGGGTCTTTTGGACGATCGCATAACCACCGAATTGGCGTTCTACCACAAGTACTCGACCGATGTCTTGATGAACGTGAGCACGCCGGCCAGTACCGGTTTCACCAACTTCTGGGACAACGTCGGAACCATCTTGAACCGAGGGGTGGAGCTCTCCATCAAGTCGCGCAATCTCATTGGCAAATTCCAATGGACCACGGACTTGAATGTGGCACGCAACTACAATGAGTTGGTGGACATCGGAAACTATACGCCAGACGCCGTAAGCGGCGGTACGAATGACTCCCGTGTCATCGTGGGCCGTCCAGTCGGATCGTTCTTCCTTGTTGAACACAGCCATGTAGATCCGGAAACGGGTCTGCCAGTTTACCTCGACTTGGAAGGCAACGAGACGTATGACTACAACAATGACATCCGCAAGTACGTCGGTGATGGCCTGCCCGATCTCATTGGCGGCATCAACAATACCTTCCGCTACGGCAATTGGGACTTGAGTGCACTTGCGACCTTCAGCGTAGGAGCCAAAATCTTTGACTCCTCTGCTAAGCGCCAATTGGGCGTTGTAACCGGTTGGAACATGCGCGACGAGAAACTGGACCGTTGGCGCCAACCGGGCGACATCGCTACTTACCCGCGTCTCACGTTGGATGAAACCACGTACAGCCTGCCATCCGGCTTCCCGTGGTGGAACACCAGCTTGTTCATCTTCGATGCTTCGTACCTCCGTTTACGCAATTTGACCTTGGGCTACAACGTACCGCTTGGCAAAGACAGCGGTTTGCAGAATTGCCGAATAGCTGTGAATGCCACGAACGTTTTCACCATCACCAACTTCCCGGGCTTGGATCCCGAGGTGGTTCGTGACTTCGAAAACGCACAGGACCGCAATATGAGCCCGAACGTCACCTACCTGACGCCGCCTCAAGAGCGCGCCTTCACCCTTTCCATTTCCACCAACTTCTAATCGGCAACCATGAACATCAAACACCTCCTTCTTTTTGCCGGATTGGCCGCTGGGTTAAGCTCATGCGACCACTTGCTCGAATTTGAACCTGGGGATGTCATCCTTGCCGAGGACGCCATCCAGGACGCGGAAGACCTCCAGCGCTTGTTGGTGAGCAACTACGATGTCGTTGCTAACCTCTACGGCGGGCGTGTACAAATTGTCAACGAACTCCGTGGCCCCAATTTTGGAGAGCCCGACAATAGCTTGGATTTCACGGCTGTTTACAACCGTGAGACCACGTTCTTCACGGGCATCAATGGCGGTATTTACACGGATTTCTACTACGCGATTTACCGATCGAATGTGGTCATCAAGAATTTCGATATTGTCGAAAACCTCGACCAAGCCGAACGCACACGCTTGGAGGCCGAAGCCCGGTTCATTCGGGCGATCTGCCATTGGGGTGCCGTCAAAATGTTTGCACGTCCCTACGGATACACCACTGACAGCATCCACCCTGGCGTGTCCTTGCGAGTTGCGCCGAGCCAAGACCCGCTGCCCCGCGCAAGCGTTGGTGATGTGTATGCTCAGATTGTAGAGGACCTGAATTTCGCAGCCGACAACCTGCCGGTAGAAAATGGCGTGTATGCGACACAAGACGCCGCTCGGGCCTACCTCGCCCAGGTTCATTTCCTCATGGGGAACTACACGGAAGCAGCGAACTTCGCTAGCGACGTCATCAATTCTGGGCGCTACACCTTGGATGAGGACCTCGACCGCTTCGAAACGGACATGATCAACACCGAGACGATTTTCGGCATCGTCAGCATGCCGAATGACTTCCGCAGCTCGTGGTTCCGCGACAACCTTCGTTCCGACAACAACCCCAGCCCGCAACTTGCTTTCAGTGAAGACTTCGCCTTTTTCATGAGCCTCTCAGGCGGCGGTGACAGTCGATCAGCTTGGTTGACTGCCGGAACACGAGCGCTCATCAACCGATTCAACGAAAAGGAATACTTCAATGTGCCGCTCGCTCACTTGACGTTGATGCACCTGATCCGTGCGGAATCCTATGGGGAATCGAACACGGATTTGGCCACGGCCATTGCCGACATCAATGCCATCCGTGCACGCGCGTTTGGTGCTGGCAACAACGATTTGAGTGAGTCGGCCACAGCACAGGAAGTGATCGACGCCGCACGCGACGAATTCCGCAAAGAGACGGCCTGTGAAGGACTCTGGACGGACCAGCTGCTCCGACGCGGCACGATGGGCGAAGACATCACCATCCGCGATGCCGCGTGGGATTGCCCAGGCATGTCGTTGCAGTTCTCCAACACCGAGTCCACGGTGCAGGGTTTCGAGTTGAACGAAGAAGGCGGTTGCCTCTAATCCTATTTCAGAATGAATATGAAAACCACATACACTTCATTGAGCGCTGTATTGACCCTGGCCATCATGGCCATTGCCATCAACGCTTGCAAGCCAGAATCTACTGGCGAGTTAGGCGACCCGTTCGACAAGGTCGCCGGGATGACGGGTACTTGGGAGCTCAGCAGCTTTACCCAACAGGACTTGAACAGCCCTGTAAAAGAAACCCGCGACCTCAGCGCCTTCTACATCGACGGGACCGTCACACCGCTTCAGTTGACTTTCAACGCCGATCGCACGTACTCCATCGCGTTGGAGATGGGCAAGAATTATTTCGGCGAAGGCGGCACCTGGGGTTTCGACGATGACTTATACCCCACCTACCTCGAGCTGTTTTCAGCGAACGATACCTTGGTTTACAACCTCGGTGGCATGGTCCGCGAATTTGACCAACAGCTCGCCATTGAGTACCGACGCGATTGCGGCGGAACGGCTACCAACATTTACACCTTTGAATTCAATCGCCTGAACTGATGAAGAAGATCCTATTCTCCCTGCTCGCCTTTGCCTGCATGCACGCAACGGCTCATGCTCAAAAAGCATACGTTCTTCCTTCACCGACCGACGCCAATTCTGAGCTGACGTTGTTCATCGATATGAACCAGAGTGAAGACGGCATCCAAAACAATGGACTCTCCGCCATCTTGGACGCCTTCCCTGATACAACGGTTTACCTCTGGACCTGGAACCCCTCCGGTCCTGCAGCCGGTAACGGCGATTGGGACAACAGCGCAGACCACCAAGAATTGACCAAGGTGGGCCCCAAACTGTACTCCATGACGTTTGTTCCAACGGAATACTACGGCGTCGACGGGCCGCAGCTGTTCTCCCGCGGCATTTCGTGCCTGGCGAAGCTCAAAAACGGTAACCCGGTCGATGGATTCAGCTTTGAGGCTAAATCAGAAGACATGCACGTGGACATCATTCCACAGTTGTGCGCTGCTCGCATTTGCGTATTCCCCGAACTGCGCGAACCAGATGATTTCTTGACCATCACCTATGACAACACCAAAGAAGTCCTTTACGAAGGACTGCAAAACATGGGCAATGACGATTGCTACATCTACCTGCTTGGGAAAGTCGACGCGTTTACGAGTTACGAGTATGCCCCGGAAACCGATGTGTACGCGTACCCTGAATTGAAATTGACTTCCATCGGAGAAGGAAAATTTAGAACGACCATGATTCCGGAAGACCTGTTCGCAGGGACCCTGAACGAAGGAGAATCTTTGTCCGAAATTTGGTACTACATCGTCCGTGAAGGATTTACCTACCCTCCTGGACCACCCCCTTTCGAAATCATCTCATTGCTCGATTGCGAATAAGCATTTTATCGCCACATGACTCGAATAAAACTCCCATTGAAAAGCCATGCCTCCGCATGGCTTTTTGCTGCGCTAGTCGGCACACTTTGGTTTGGCTGCACTTCCGCACCTTCGCCCCAATCAGTCGCTCGACCCTTGACGCCCATTCAAATGAATGCGGATACCACGACGCTCTATTTGAGTGATTTCGCTAACATTCTCCCGGTCATTGACTCCGTTAAATGGGAAAATGGCGCGTTGCTGCCCATCTCTGAACTGGGCGAGGAACGCGTGGTCCAGTTGACCGAACAACCACGCCGACAGATTGGTTTTCTGCAATTGTGGTCAGGAGGTGGACACACGGAAGTCCCGGTCC
Source organism: uncultured Flavobacteriales bacterium (assembly GCA_938003665.1). Classification (GTDB taxonomy): domain Bacteria; phylum Bacteroidota; class Bacteroidia; order Flavobacteriales_D; family Sanyastnellaceae; genus UA16. The sequence goes on along the minus strand of CALKYI010000148.1, from coordinate 16,385 downwards.
TCAAGACAACCAAAGAACCGGTTGAGCTCATGCTCCTCGACTACCAAGCACATGAGTCGGTTCAAGTCATCGGAAGCTTCACCAATTGGCAAGCCAACCCCATCGAAATGGACGGAAGCCAAGGCTATCACCGCGTGGAGCTGATGCTCGATACAGGCACCCACCTGTACCAATTGGTCATTGACGGTGTGGAGCAACCGGACCCTTCTCATCTGAACCGGGTTCCCAACGGATTTGGCGGATTCAACTCCATGCTTCAAGTGGGTTCGGACGAGCCGCCCTTGCCAATGAGCGTGGAATACATTCCAAGCGTACCTGCTGGGAACGTCCAGCAGGCCGCCGGCTTTTTGGGACGCACTGCACCCAACGCACACTTCTACGCCTGGTGGAACAATGAGATCTATGGATTTGGCCGAACGGATTCGACCGGGTTGTTCTCCTTGGGCATCCCAGCAGCTGCGTTCGCGGAAGAGCGATCCTTTGTACGCATTTGGACTGCAACCGAATCCAACAAGAGCCAAGCCCAACTCATCCCACTGCAATCAGGCGAACCCATCACCCAGACGAGCCAGCTCAACCGGCACGATTGGCACGCCATGGTCATGTATTTCTTGATGGTCGATCGATTCAAAAACGGCGATTCCACAAATGACTGGACATGCGAGGATCCAGGCATTCGACCGGAAGCCAACCACTACGGAGGAGATTTCGCCGGCATCGCTTCATCGCTGGATTACATCCAAGACCTCGGGGCCAACACCATCTGGGTCAGCCCCATCACTCCGAATCCCGACGGTGCCTGGGGCTACTGGTCTGACCCCAACACGGACGTTACGAGCAAATTCAGTGGCTACCATGGCTACTGGCCCATCGCCTCGACCGGAACCGACCGCCGGTTTGGAACGATGGAAGAATTCAACGCCCTGGTCGAAGCCATTCACGAAAGGGACCAAAACATCTTGGTCGATTACGTGGCCAACCACGTGCACGAAGAACATCCCGTTTATCAGGAGCACCAGGATTGGGTCACCAACCTGTACTTGCCCGATGGCTCGTTGAATACCCAATTGTGGGACGAACAGCGCTTGACCACCTGGTTTGACACCTTCATGCCCACGTTGGACTTGGAACGACCGGAGGTCTACCAAACCATGACCGACAGCGCTGTGTGGTGGGTGGAAAACACCAACATCGACGGCTTCCGGCACGATGCGACGAAGCACATCCCTGAGGTGTTTTGGAGAACCCTTACCCAAAAAGTGCGCAGCAAACAGCGACAGCCCCTATTTCAAATCGGCGAGACGTACGGCGCACCGGAGTTGATTCGCAGCTACCTCTCAAATGGCATGTTGGATGCCCAGTTCGATTTTAACCTCTACGACGCCTTGGTCGCTGCCTTTACCGCTGAAACGGCCAATCTGTCGGCATTGATTGCGGTGGCAAACCAAAGTTTGGATGCGTACGGTGCCCACCACCTCATGGGCAATATAACGGGCAACCAAGACCGTCCCCGTTTCACCTCCCTTGCTGACGGGGCACTCGATCCGTCGGAAGACACCAAATTCGCTGGATGGACCCGTGAGATTGAACACCAAGGCAACGTCGGGTACCGCAAGATGAGCTGGCTCATGGCCTTCTTGATGTCAAGCCCGGGCATTCCCTGCATTTACTACGGCGATGAAATTGCGGACGTCGGCGGCAACGATCCCGACAACCGCCGCATGATGCGCTTCGACGGCTGGAACGAACAGGAAACGTGGATGCACGAGTGGACCCAAAAGTGGATCGCATTGCGCAAATCACGAATGAGCATGCTCTACGGGCAAACGTCCTATACGGAACTGGCACCTGGCTTGCTCGCCATTCACCGCAGCTACTTGAGCGAAAACACCTGGGTGCTCATCAACACCACAGGACAGCCGTATGACCTCGCCCTCGACACCGGAGAACCACTGCAGCCGCTTGTGGGCACGTTGGATGCTACGGCTTCGGGTGGATTTGCCATTAAAGCTTGGGGCGCCGCGGCTTTTGACGTCCGCCCCAGCGTGCGGAACCGGAAATAAGGTGTGGGTCAATCTTCGGCGACAAAGTCGTCGAGGATGTACCGCCATTGCAACGTCCATTCCCCGTCGCCCAAATTGTATTGCTTGGTCAGTCGAAGTTGGCCAGGTAAGCGCTCCAAACGCAGCCGTTCAATGGCCGCTGCACCGTCCACAGCGCCCCCACGGGTGAGGTTGACAGCAAGGCCTTTCGGCGCAGCAAACCATTGGGTCTCGTCGCGTTGTCCGTCTTGAATGGCCGTCACATCCAAGGCACCTTTTGAGGCATTCCACGACCACATTTGCGCCTCTTTTACGATTCCATTTTCTGATTCTCTTGCGAATTGCAACACAAATCCATCCTCTGCACCGCTGCGTTTTCCATCCATCCGGGCATCAACAGTCCGCATGTTCTCTCCCTCGCCTGTTAGCATTTCGTAGCGACCAACGTAGGTGCCCTCAAGGGCAAACATCCAGTCAGGAGCCTGGCCATACACTTGGGAAACGAACAAAAGCGATGCCGCAAGGAAGACAACTCGGACATCGGGTCGAAAAATAGAAGCAATCATGAGGAATGGTTTGTGGCTTAAATTTCGGACATGAAATTGAAATCTGTACTTCTCGGCGTTCTCGGATTGGCTTCGCTCAGCGCTTCAAGCCAAACCACATGGGAAATTGGCAACACCACGTTGACCGAATACGACCTGGTCACTGGCATGCAAATCCCGTGGGAAATCCTCTGGGGACCCGATGACCACCTGTGGATGACCTCGCGCAAAGGAGAAGTTTTGCGCATTGATCCTGCGACCGGTGACTACACCACCGTATTGGAGAAAAACGTCATGAACGGCGGAAATGGCGAACCGGGAATGCTCGGCATGGCCATGCATCCCGATTGGGAGGCCACCCCAAAAGTGTACGTGGTCTACTGCGCAGGCAGCTCTTGGAATGGCCAAGAATACCTCAGCGTTTTTGACTGGAATGGCACTGAGCTGGTCAATGAAGAGTTTTTGCTCACCTTGGACGCAGGAGGCATCCACAACGGCAGCAGGCTCCTTGTTTTGCCTGACAATACACTGCTCATGACAGCGGGAGATGTCGGCGCATCGGGACTTTCCCAATCCATGAATTCCCTTCAAGGGAAGACCTTGAGGTTGAACTTGGACGGCAGCATACCAGAGGACAACCCCTTCCCCGACTCGTACATCTACACCTTGGGTAACCGCAACAGCCAAGGATTGGCGTTGGGACCGAACGGCATCATCTACGCCAGCGAGCACGGCCAAAACTCCAACGACGAATTCAACATCGTTGAAGCGGGAGGTAATTACGGATGGCCACAAGTTGAAGGATTTTGCAACACTCCGGCCGAAGAAGATTTCTGTGCCGAAAACAACGTGATTGAGCCGCTCAAGGCCTGGACTCCGTGCATAGCCGTCAATGGCATCGAGTACTACAACCACGAAGCCATTCCGGAATGGCAGCACAGTGTTTTGCTTTCCGTGCTTGGCGGATTGGGCGCGCAGTACGAGCGCTTGAGCGTCCTTCACCTTTCTGAAGATGGGTTGAGCGTCACCAGCGAAGACCAATACTTCTCGAGCTTCAATCAGCGCATCCGCGATGTGGCAGTCAATCCGTATACGGGCTCGGTTTATGTGGCGTTCAACGGCCCCTCCTATCCCGGAAGCGGCCCGAACATCATCAAGGAATTCCGAAACGAGGCCTTTGCCTCGACCGTATTTGAGCGCCCAGAGGATTTGAAACCGGTGGCGTTCCCCAATCCTTGTACCGACCACATTCAATTCGCCTGGAATCATGATCTGCACAATGCGCAGTACACGGTGTATTCCTTCACCGGTGAGGCGGTGGCCCAAGGACGCGTCAACAGCAGCCCATTGACGCTGGAGACCAAGGGGTTGTCCAACGGATCGTATTTCATTGCCTTGACCCACGCACAGGGCACCCGGACGGCGACCTTCCAAGTTGCCGGCAACGAATGATTCGGTCCCTAATCATCCTCTCTTTCTTCGCGTGCTTCAGCGGCCACATCATCGCCGGAGCAGAAAACACCCTCTCGAACGATACGACAGCCGTCGAAGAGGCTGAGGTGTTGGCGCTGCGCATCCCCACAACTGCGGCACAAGCAGCCTCCAACATTGCGGTGCTGGAAGCCACAGCCCTGCAAAATGGGCACTCCCCAGACCTTCAGGATGCCTTGAATTCGATTCCGGGTGTCTTCATGGAGACCCGTGGGACCGGAGGATCCAGGAGGCTTCAAATGCGAAGCAGTGGCCTGCGTTCCCCATTTGGGGTCCGAAACGTTCTCATGCTGATGGATGGATTCGTTCTGACCAATGCCAGTGGCAACAGCCCATTGGAATTGTGGAACCCGCAGTGGCTGGATCGACTGGAAGTGGTAAAAGGTCCTGTTGGTGCGCTCTACGGAAATGCATATGGAGGTGCGCTTATCGGCACGAGCCTTCCTGCGTTTCAACGACTCCAGGATGCCACCAGTGGGTACGCGGTCCTTCGCAGCCCTGGTGCAGGGGCTGATGGCGGTTGGTCGATGGAATCGGGATTTTCACATACCCAACGCCTCGCCAGCCGCAAAGACCAAGCCCTGCACGTGCGCATGTTTTGGAACGATGCACCTGGATACCGAGAACAAGAATACAACCACCGAAACCAGGCTGAAATGCACGTGATGCACACCGGAAATTCAGGTGCCGAACAGCACACCTGGCTCGGTTGGATGGATGCAGAATGGGGACTGCCCGGTGCGCTGAATCAAAGCGACGCCAGCGAAAACCCCACCCGTGGACCCGGAGCTGCTTACGACGCGCATGTCAATCGACAGCGTTCATGGGCAGGTTGGAGCCGAACCGCGCAGCACGACCGCAGCCGCAACGGCATCTGGGTGTATGGCCAGCTCTCAACAAAAGCCAATCCTTTTGGCACCTCGCCCTTCTTCAATGGCGTGAAGGATGAACATGAGGAGTTCACTTCCTTGCGTTGGTGGAGAGCGCAGTCTACCACCATCGGCACCAAGGGCAAACTCACATGGGACCAGTCTCTTATTGCACGCTACGAATGGCTCACCATTGAAGAACGTGACAATGACTACGCTGCGGGATCGCTGCGCTATGCCATCGAGTCGTTTACGCATAGCCACTGGGCAAGCGTTGGCAGCCGATTGGAGTGGGATAACCGCTGGCAAGTTGACGCACAAATTGCCGCCGAGAACATCAATAGGACAACCGCTGGAATTCGCCGAGTCATTCAAGACAGCACCGGCAGCTATGCTGAGACCTACGCTGGTCTACAAGCGCTTCCTTTCCTTCAGGTAGCGCATCAAACCACCCCAAACCTCAGAATTTTTGCCCAATGGGGAAGCGGAGGCAGCCACCCCACCTCATTCGAACTGGTCGATCCCGAAGGCTATCAGCCTTACGATTTGCAAGCCGAACAGGCCAATGCATTGGAATTGGGCGCAAAATGGAACCGCAAGGTTCGGGATTGGGCGTTAGCCGGTGCTGTTCAGGCTTACCACCAGCGCGTCAACAACGCCATTGCTCAAGTTCCGGGTCCGGCCGATGGGATTTTCATGGACAATGTGGAAGGACTCAAGATGTCAGGACTAGAGGGCTCTATGCGCGTGTTGGGCACCATCGGCAATGCCGTGAAGTTGGACATCAATGGATGGTTGAATGTCAATCGGCACGGCTTTGACCCCTATGCATCGACGTTGCCCGGGACTCCACTCCACAGTGCAGGAGCAACGGGTTCCTTATCCAAATCGAGCTGGGCCTGGCGCTGGCAATACCAGTGGTTTGATCGCACCAAATTGCACAACACCTTCGACGATTGGGCAGAACCGCAACACCGACTCAATTCATCTGTCCAACTCAACCGCGAGCAGCATGCCATTCAGCTTGGGGTTCGCAACGTATTGAATGCTGAATTTTCCGGCTGGCTCCAAACGAATGCTTTTGGCGGGCGTTACTTCAATCCCGCTCCACCGCGCAGCCTATGGGTGTCTTGGCGGTGGAAGCTCACTCGATGATCTCAATTTCTGTGCGCCGATTCAGCGCACGTCCTTCCTCTGTGTCGTTTGTAGCTATGGGCTGAGACATTCCGTATCCGATGGTCTCCAAGCGACTGCCCTCGATGCCAAATGCCTCCAAAAATTGGGCGACTGCTAACGCGCGTTCCTCACTCAACACTTGATTGCGTTCTGCGCTCCCCTCTCCGTCGGTATGGCCAGCGATGCGAATGCGAAATTTGGCGTTTTGCATGGTTCGTGCGAGCTGTTCCAGATCCGGTTGGAACCGAGCATCCAATGCCGCTGAAGAACGCTCGAATCGAACGTCACGGAGCACGAGAACCGTCCCCACTTCCAAGCGTTGCAATTCAATGGACACAACCGGTTCTTGGCCCTCCTTCGGTTCAAATGCCTCGGAATAAAAGCCATAGCCTTCCTCCTCCACCTGCAGGATGACGCGCTCAGTGGCCGGGAAAGTCAGCGTGAACGCACCGTCCACGGCTGAACTGGATTGAGTTCCCACCACATTCCCCAATGAATCCAACACCAAAACCGATGCCTCAATAGGGCGACGGGTGTCCGCGTCGATCACCGCGCCGCGCCACAACGCTACGGAAGCCGCAGCAGCATGACCCGGGAGTTCGAATTGCCATAAATCAAGATTTCCTGGGGCATCTCGATCGGTGGCAAACAAGGCCGTTCTGCCGTCGGGAAATACCTGCAGGCTGTTTTCATCGCCGTTGGAATTGATCGGGAATCCGAGGTTTTCCGCTTGAGACCACGATCCGTCCGGCTGCCTGCGGGAAACAAAAAGATCCAATCCACCCATGCCCGCGTGACCGTTGGAGGCGAAATACAGCGTCTTGCCGTCGCTGTGCAAAACCGGATTTTCTTCTCGACCCGGCGTGTTAATGCTTGGAGGGAGACGCGAGGGTCGGCTCCATGATCCACCGGCCTGACGCTCCGACTGGTAGATATCTTGTACCACACGCCCGTCCTGGGTGCGGTAAGCACGAACAAAAAACAACCAGCGGCCGTCGGCACTCAGTGACGGTTGGCTTTCCCATGCCTTACTGTTGACAGCATCCAAATTCGTTTCTCGATGAAACCGATTTTCCAACACGTTTAGATCCGCGTAGAACAAATCACAACTGCCCTCGCCCGTTCGCCGTCCGTAGCGCCCATCCAAGCCGTCGCAAGCCGTGAAAATCAACTGGCGGCCGTCGCCACGAACGGTCGGAGCGCCCTCGTTGCCCGGTGTATTGATTTCCACCAACTCCCGCGAAACGTTCCATGTACCGTCTTCAGCGAGCTTCGCCTCAAAAAAGTCTTCTTGGCCCGTCATGCGCGCATCCCCTCCGATCTGACGCGTGAAAATCATGCGGTCCCCGGTCGCAAACAAAGCCGGGTAATATTCAGGCGCCTCACTGTTGACGGTTCCCTGCAGAGGTGATAGGTGCAGCTCCACAGGTGCCTCAATGGCCTGAGCCGCAAATCGAATGGACGCTTCGAGCAACGAATCACCGATGGCCGCCTCTTCGATCAGAGCCAATGCTGCTGGGTACTGCCCAGCATTGAATTCAAGCCTGACGAGCTTCTCTCTCCACTTTCGAAGCAACTCCGGGTTGCTCATGACGGCCTGATTCAACGCGCTGGCCGCCGCTTCCCACTCAGACCGTCCCTCGTGCAATTGACTTTTAAGCATCCACGCATCGGCAAACGCTGGAAACGTCTCCAAGGCCTCATCCACGGCTTCAAAGCCCCCCTCAACGTCTCGGTTCATGAATCGCTCCACCGCTTCATCCAACTGCTTTTGGGCCCGCTTCGGAACCTTGGTCTGGGCCGAAAGACCAATTGCACATGCCACGAAGAACAGGAATAAGCCCACGGCGCGCACGGCGGAGGCCAGCGTTGAGCCTTTGAAAAAGAGGTCGTCGTAGCGTTTGTACATGTTTCGAAAATAGGCGTCCTTGCAGCAAACCAAACACCATGCCGAAGGACACCGTCCACATCGGATTGTTATCGGACACGCATAGCCACTGGGACGACCGCATGACGCACCATTTAGCCGATTGCGACGAAATATGGCATGCCGGCGATGTCGGAGATTTCGCTGTTTTGGACGCCATGGAGCAATTGAACGCCCATGTTCGGGTGGTGTTCGGCAACATCGATGACCACCGCATGCGTTCTGAAACCGCTGAAACCTTGCATTGGGAGATTCAAGGCCTGCAGTTTTGCATGACCCACATTGGCGGACGACCCGGTCGGTACGCAAAAGGAATTCGCAGCCTTCTGAATGAAACCCGGCCAGATGTCTTCATCTGTGGTCACAGCCACTTGCTGAAGGTTCAGCGCGACCCTAGTTGGGACGGACTGTATATGAATCCGGGCGCTGCAGGCATTCATGGTTTTCATCGCAAACGCACCCTGATCAGATTTTCAATCGCGCAAGGTCAGTTGACTGAAATGCATGTCGTCGAACTCGGGGATCGAGCCAAAAAAGCACCGAACAAAGAATAATTGCGTATACTTGTGATGTCTATGCGAGGAGCAGGCATGTGGGCTGTACAGGAGGTACAGCATTCTTTTCCCTAACTACTTTCTGAGTTGACGTTTCCAAGTTGGAAACAGGAACTGCTAAAAGCGTAGCGCACCTAACAAGATTACACACATACTGGATGTACGACATCATTGAATTGAACGCAAAAAAAGTTCCTGAACTCAAGGAAATTGCGAAAAAACTCGGCGTAGCCCGCGCTGAGAAGCTGAAAAAGCAGGATTTGGTTTACAGCATTTTGGACGAACAAGCGCTCCAGCCTGCCGCCACGAAAAAAGCACCTGCAAAAGCCAAGAAAGACGGCGAAGCCAACAAGCGCACCCGAAACACCCGCTCTAAAAAGGCGGAATCGGACGCCAAAGATGAGCCACGTGACAAGAAGTCCGAAGGCTCAAAAGACGGAAACGCGGAGAAAAAGGAGCGCAAGCCCGGCGATGCCATTCGCGAACGACGCGCCCGAAGCAAAGCCGCTGAGGAATCCAGCGAGGCAGCCAAATCAGGTGATTCAAAGGAAGCCACAGGCGACGACAAAGGCAATTCGCGTCGAAACGACCGTGACAACGACCGGCGCAACGATCGCAACAATGACCGGCGCAACGATCGCAACAATGACCGACGCAACGACCGAAACAACGATCGCCGCAACAACGACCGAAACAACGACCGACGCAACAACCGGCGCAACAACAGAGACAAGTTCCTGAGCGAGCCCGATGAACACGGCTTCAACTTCGATGGCATCATTACCGCTGAAGGTGTGCTCGAGATCCAACAAGAAGGCTACGGATTCTTGCGCTCTGCAGATTACAACTACTTGAACTCTCCCGATGACGTTTACGTCACCTCTCGCCAAATCAAGCAGTTCTCACTGCAAACCGGCGACACGGTGATTGCCAAGGTTCGACCTCCGCGCATCGGCGAGAAATTCTACCCGCTCATCGACGTCATGAGCATCAACGGCCGCTCACCCGAATGGGTACGAGACCGCATCCCGTTCAAATTCCTGACCCCCCTCTTTCCGCAAGAACGGTTCAATTTGAGCACACGCGGCGGCAACATCAGCACCCGCTTGATGGACCTCTTCGCGCCTGTAGGTAAAGGACAGCGCGGCATGTTGGTTTCTCAACCGAAGACCGGTAAGACGACCTTGCTCAAGGACGTAGCGAATGCGATTGCATTGAATCACCCCGAAGTGTACCTCTTGATTTTGCTCATCGACGAGCGCCCAGAGGAAGTCACAGACATGAAGCGCAGTGTAAACGCCGAGGTGATTGCATCGACATTCGACGAGCCAGCCGATCGGCACGTACGCATTGCCAACTTGGTGCTTGAAAAGGCCAAGCGTATGGTGGAATGCGGACATGACGTCTGCATTCTATTGGACTCCATCACCCGTTTGGCACGCGCATACAACACGGTTTCACCGAGCTCGGGCAAAATCCTCAGCGGTGGTGTTGAAGCGAATGCACTGCAGAAGCCCAAGCGATTCTTTGGCGCCGCTCGAAACATCGAGAATGGCGGCTCACTCTCCATCATCGCAACCGCTCTTACAGAGACCGGCTCGAAAATGGACGAGGTCATCTTCGAGGAATTCAAAGGCACCGGTAACATGGAATTGCAGTTGGATCGTCGCATCTCCAACCGCCGCATCTACCCCGCGATTGACATTTTGACCTCTGGCACCCGCCGTGAAGACCTGCTGCTGGACAAGGAGACTTTGCAACGCATTTGGATCTTGCGCAAGCACCTCGCGGACATGAACCCCATCGAGGCCATGGAATTCATGAAGGAACGCATGGAACAAACCCGAAGCAACGAGGAGTTCCTATCCTCCATGAATGGCTAAAATCCGCCTCCTCTTCGCAGCGGGCGTCGCCGGCTGGTTTGCCCTCAAGCTCTACGGATTGGGGACATGGACGTGGGAACAATCCAACCAAGCGGGCATCCTGTGGAACCTCGCATGTGTAACGGCCATCGCGGCGCTACTGAGCTACATACATCGGGATGTAGACGTATTTCTCGTGCGTTGGAAAAACGTAGCCAAGACCACCGTTTTGTACAGTTTTTTGTTGTCTTGCTCGATGGGACTCTGGTACTATGCTTTGGTACCTGAAACGATTGAACAACGAAAAACAGAGCAGCTGGAGTTGCTGGAGGCGTTCGTGAACGATTCGGAAGCATTAGCGGATGTTCAAAGCACAAATGCCACCTTGGGACAGCAATCGGCTGATGAGATCTACGCACAACAAGCAGAGAACCTCGAAGTCTTCTTTTCGCCTGTTTTCTTCATTGGCACCGTGCTGATGGTCTGGATATTCACCGCAGCTGTCTTAGCAGCCATCTTTGCCGCGGTCATGCCTAGGATTTGGAATGCACAGCCGGAATGAAATACAGGAGCTCGCCTTCCGTTTGTAGATTTACAACGCAGTCAACCCCCATGAGCCACTCAACTACCAACAACCGATGGAGTTCAAGCAAATGTCTTGTGCTCGTTGGTATGGCATTGCTGACATCGATGGGACCACTCGCCGCGCAGCAAGGGCGCAAAAACCTCGCGGCCTTCAACACGAAGAAGTACAATTTTGGGTTCGCCTTGTCGGGAAATCGTTCCGACTTCAACATGGCTTTGACCCCCGACTACAGTTTCAGCGACAGCCTCCAAGCGATCATCAACCAGCCCCAAGCCGGATTTGACCTCGCACTTGTGGCTTCATGGGATGCCACGAAAAATTTTCACGTCCGCTTCTTGCCCGGCCTCTCCTTTCAGGACCGTGCCCTCGAATACAGGTTCGAAAAGGATGGTGAACCCGACCTGAAGGTGCGCCGCACGGAATCGGTATACTTGAATTTTCCGTTGTTGCTCAAATTAAGAACCGACCGAGTGGGCAATTTTGCTGCTTATGCACTCGTCGGGGGTAAATTCAGCAAGGACATGCAGTCGCAGGAAGAGACCAATCAGCAATTGGCCAGCGACTTCATTTTGCGCCTGGAATCTGGCAACAGCAGCATCGACCTCGGCGCCGGTGTGGACATCTTCTTGCCATTCTTCAAATTCAGCGTCGAAGGCAAATTTGAATTGGGAAGCCGCAACATCATGATTCAAGACGACAGCCGGTATTCCGCGCCGCTGCAATCACTCAAAACCCGCTCATTCATTTTGTCCCTTTGCTTCGAAGGGTAATCGCTGACGGCATGCTGAAACGAATGCTCCCTCAATCCCATGCGCCGCGTTGGATGGTAACGGGCATTGACTTATTCATCGCTGTATTTGCCTTGTACGTTTCGGCCCTTTTGCGGTTTGAATTCGCGATACCTCCACACGAATGGGCTGTTTGGAGGGCTTTTCTGCCTTATTTCCTTGCCATTCGCCTGGCATGTGCCCTGGCCTTCCGCACCTATGCTGGCATCATCCGGCACACGGGGCTTGCTGACGCTCGCCGACTGCTGATCTCCAATTTTACGGGAAGCGGGTGCTTCATTGCAGCCAATTTCATTTCGGCCTCCTCAGGTGAAGGCACCTACCTCATTCCCTTTTCCATCATTGGCATCGAATGGCTCATCGCCTCCGGCGCCATGATTTCAGGACGCTGGTTCGTCAAGTGGCTATACGTCTACAACCGAAGGGTTCCAGGTGCGCAAACGCTGGTCGCCATTTTCGGCGCCGGGGAAGCAGGCCTGATCGCGAAGCACACCATTGATCGGGAACTCGGCGACTCCAGCATGCGGGTCGTTGCATTCATCGACGATGACCGAACGAAAGTGGGTAAAAAACTTGAAGGCGTGGACGTCTTCAACGCCGATGAAGCGGAAAGACTGTTCATGCGCGGCAGTGTTGACCGGGTCATCTTGAGCATCCAAAACCTCAGCGCAGAACGGAGGCGCAGCATGGTGGACTTGGCACTGAAGCACGGGGTACGGCCGTTGGACGTGCCCCCTGTGGACAAATGGATCAACGGAGAACTCTCGGTTGGACAAATCCGCGAGCTGAACATCGAAGACTTATTAGGCCGAACACCCATCGCGCTATCCGCAGAAGCCGCTCAGAGCAGCATCGAGGGAAAACGCATTTGCATCACGGGGGCCGCGGGGTCCATTGGTTCTGAAATCGTCCGCCAGGTGCTCATCCATCGCCCAGCGGCTGTGCTCGCCATTGACCAGGCCGAAACGCCGCTGCATAATTTGCACGTGGAACTCAACCGCACGGGCAGTCAAGACGCGGTGGATTTGCAGGTTGGCGACATTCGAGACGGCAAACAGCTCTCGGAGACCCTGGTGGCCTTTCAGCCGGATGTCGTGTTCCACGCAGCCGCTTACAAGCATGTTCCGCTGATGGAGAAACAACCCTGGCAGGCTTTTGAAACCAATGTCTTGGGTACGCAACGGGCGCTGCGTGCAGCCATTGACGCGGGCTGTGAACGGTTTGTTATGATTTCAACGGACAAGGCCGTGAACCCAACCAGTGTCATGGGTTGCACCAAGCGTCTGGCTGAATTGCTCGTTCTTCACGAAGGGTCAAAATCCGACGTGCGGTGTGTGATCACGCGGTTCGGAAATGTCCTCGGGAGCAATGGGTCGGTCATCCCCTTGTTCAAACAGCAAATTGAGCGCGGCGGCCCCATCACCGTCACCGATGCTGAGGTCACGCGCTACTTCATGACCATACCTGAAGCGGTCTCACTCGTTCTCGAAGCTTCGGCTATTGGAGAAAAGAACAACGTCTTTGTATTCGACATGGGTGAATCCGTGCGCATCTTGGACCTTGCCAACAAGATGATCGCGCTGGCAGGAATGGAAGTTGGCAGGGACATTGAAGTGGTCATCACTGGCCTGCGACCAGGCGAGAAGATGCACGAAGAACTGCTCTCCCAGCGGGAATCCCTTCTGCCCACGCACCATGAAAAAATCATGCGTGCTCAAACCCCGGGGACATTGGAGCCCGCGAACATGAACGCCATTGCAGCGCTGGCTGAGGACCAAGGCAACCACGAAGCCACCCGCAAGCTCCTCGCTGAGCTCATCCCCGAATACAAGGGCGAATGAGCGAAGACGTATTCAATACGCTGCAAGCACCGGCTGACGCCTTGTACAAGGTGAAGGGCTCAAAACACTACGGATACGTCTTCCCCATTGAAACCGTTAACGAAGCAAAGGCGCATCTCGAAGCGCTTCGCAAAAAGCACCACGATGCACGGCACCATGCCTACGCGTATCGACTCGGGCCATCGGGTGATGACTGGCGCGCGTCCGATGACGGAGAACCTGCAAACAGCGCAGGCCCACCGATTCTGGGAGCCCTGAAGTCTAAAGAGGTCACCAACTGCCTCGGCGTTGTCGTGCGGTATTTCGGCGGCACCAAGCTCGGCGTGGGTGGATTAATTGACGCGTACCGCACCGCAACACTCATGGCCATTGACAACGGCGCAATTCTCCAGCGATTCATCGAGGAGTCCATTGCCGTGAAATGCCCGTATGATTTGATCGGAGCCGTTATGGCGCTCGGGGAAAAACACCGCGCCCGGGTGGCAGAACAAACCTTCACAGATTCATGCACGGTGCACTTTCGGGTTAGAGCCTCCCTGCACCCGGCACTTTACAGCGCCTTGGACAACCTGTATGGTTGCCACATCAAGGACTGATTTCGAACAAAAAAGGCGGTGACCGAAGCCACCGCCTTTCCAATTCTTTCGCAGTCTCGGTTACTCAATAATGAGCTTTACGGTGTGCACTTCTGTCTCGTTACGAACCTGCAACATGTACTGGCCCAAAGCGTGACGCGTGAAGTCCAAAACATTGACCGTTCCGTTCAGTTGACCGGCAGCTACTTGCTGTCCCAGCGCATTAAGCAAGCTCCACTCCGCCGAAGCGAACGCTGCATTGGCGGTGAGTTGAATCATGCCCGTAGTTGGATTCGGGTACACCGACTGCAAGGCGCCTGAAGCTTCGTCCAAACCAACCACCGTGATGGTCACGGGCACGCGATCAGATGGACACCCATCGAACGGTGTTTGCACCACCCAGTTGTAGAAGAAGTAGTAGTAATTCGTCGCGTTGTTGCCTCCTGCAGTGCTTTGCGTGATGGAGCCTAACGTGCCCAGCTCATAAGGGTACGCCATGTCCGTTCCCGGTCCGTCGCGCCACAACTGCGGGTTGTCGGCAAACGAACGCAAACCGTAGTTCGTTCCCGCGGGCACTTCGAAGTCAAGCGTCAATGTGTTCATCCCATCCGTCAAGTCAAATACCCCAGAGGCGAGGACATTGCCCTCGGCGTCGATGACACCAATTTCGCGTTCTCCAGCCCCGTTGGCATACACGTCAACAGTGTGAATGACGAGGTCCTGGTACGCATCGAAAAGCAACCAACGAACGCTGTTGTCGTGGTACTGGCCTTGGCCCATGCCCATGCGACCACCGTTGCCTTCTTCCAAACCGGAATCGTTAATGTCCTCAACCCACAAGGTGGTGGTTTCGGAAATGGTTGTTTCGTATTCGGCTCCGATGAACAAGGGGTTCACCGCCATCTCATCATCGTACCAGCGGGTCGAAGCTGATGACGAGGTCAAGGTAAAGGCTTCATCAGCATTAACTACATCGCGCACCGTGATGGACGGAACGTCCGGTGCGTCCAAGACTTCGACCACGAATTCCTCTGAAGGGTTATCATTGCCGCATTCATCCATGAGAATCAGCGAGTAGGTTCCCGATTCGGTAACCGTGATGCTCTGCGTTGTTTCTCCGTTGGACCAAGTCCATTCAGCTCCGTTGGGGCCAATGAACTCAACAGCATTGCCTGCACAGAAAGTCAGCTCACCAATGACCTGAACCTCCGGTGCTTGCGCTGTGATGACTTCTACCGCAATGGATTCAGAGATGGCTGCGCACCCGTCAGCGTCGTAAACTACGACGCTGTAAAGTCCAGCCTCTCCAACTTCAATGGATGCCGTTGAGGCACCATTGGACCACGCATACGATTCGAATGCACCATTTACCGACAATTCAAGCGTTTCACCTGGGCAGAGTACCAGTTCAGATGGCGTCGTCAATTCGACCGTCGTCATACAGGGTGCCTCCAAGAAGTTGTGGTATTGATCAATGGCAGGGTTTTCGATGGTGGTTTCCATGCCGCTTGGCCACTTGATCGTTGCCGTTTCAACCACTTCGTGTGCACCCAATCCGAACATGCAGGCGAACGTATTCGTGATGCCGTAGCTCTCGCCGGCACGAACCTCACGGATCATGGTGCCAAAGTCGCCTGTCAACACCACAGTGGTACCCACCGCGTCTTTGTTTGAGACAATGCCCTCCAAATCAAAGGCGATCCAGTGGTTATCGTTCCCGGAGTTGAGCCAGAGAATGTCGTCGTTGCCGTTGTCAGGTGAGTTGTAACCGTTGCCGTAGCTCGCATACACATCGATGGTTCCATCGCGGTTCACATCGCCAATGGCAAAGCTGTGCATGGTGTCTCCTGTGGTGAACGGGTTGTCTTGCGTAAAGGTGCCATCCCCGTTGTTGCGGTAGTACCGGTGAACTCCGCCAGAAACGATTACATCTACAAACCCGTCGTTGTCGAAGTCCGCCATCTTCGCTTGCAGCGCAAATCCACTGAAATCAAGGCCCGCTTCAACCGTCACATCGCTGAAGTATCCGTTGCCGTCGTTTTCCAGTAACGTCATGGTCGTCGAGTGGTTGGTCAAGAAGCAATCAAAGTCACCGTCGTTGTCGTAATCCGCATAATCAACCGTCCAGC
>CALKYI010000147.1 GCA_938003665.1 uncultured Flavobacteriales bacterium | reverse complement strand
ACATCCCGGAAGCAGCGTACCGCAATCAGGCCTGATTCGCAGCCGCCGTCATCTGGTTATGGACTTCCTTGAACCGGTCTTCTGAGCAGGGTTGAGCGCCTTGCTCCAGCAACAAGAAAATCTCTCGGCCCCGGGCTTCTTGGGCGTAATTCTTCCCGCCTTGTGACCATTGAACGGCTCCGTCGTGCTGGGTGCACCGGATGACATGCGCAGCAGACTCGGCGAAATGAAATACCCAAAGGCTGTTCGAATCGGGCCGGTGCTCAAGGCATGTGATGGCGCCGGTAGCGCCGTCCCAGAATTTCTCGCTGAACTCATCGAGGCACGCCTCGACATCGGGAGAACCGTCGCGGAGTTTCCGTTCCCAATCATCCGCGGCGATGCCTTCCGACGCCAGGAACTTGACAAATTCCGGGCGCACGGCTTCCAGCTCCTCAATCGTGAGCCTGCGGTAGCGTTGCATATGCGACCTTATTCGTTGATGCCTTCCAGCATCATGAAGAAGGCGTACTCCATGGCCGTCTCGCGCAAGCGCTTGAAGCGACCAGACGCACCACCGTGTCCGGTTTCCATGTTGCAATCCATGATGAGCAGGTTGTCGTCCGTCTTGACGTCGCGCAACTTGGCCACCCATTTTGCGGGCTCCCAGTACTGCACCTGGCTGTCCCAGTAGCCCGTGGTGACGAGCATGTGGGGGTAATCCTGAGCCGTGACGTTGTCGTAAGGGCTGTAGGACATCATGTAATCGAAGCTGTCCTTGTTTTTGGGGTTGCCCCACTCGTCAAACTCACCCGTGGTCAGCGGAATGGTCTCATCCAACATGGTGTTGATGACATCGACAAATGGAACCGCGGCGATGACGCCGTTGAACAGTTCAGGCGCCATGTTGATGACCGCACCCATCAGCAAACCACCGGCCGATCCGCCCATGGCGTAGAGGTGATCGGGTGAAGTAAAGCCGAGTTCACACATGGCGCGTCCGCAGTCCACGAAGTCCGTGAAGGTATTCTTCTTGTTGAACATCTTCCCGTCCTCGTACCAAGCGCGGCCCATTTCCTGTCCGCCTCGAATGTGGGCAATGGCGTAGACGAATCCGCGGTCGAGCAGGCTCAAGCGCGTGCTGGAGAATCCAGCGTCCATGCTGTAACCGTAGCTGCCGTATGCGTACAGCAAGAAGGGGTTGCTGCCGTTCTTCTCGATGCCCTTGCGGTAGACAATCGAGACCGGTACCATCGTGCCGTCCCGTGCCTCCACCATGACGCGCTCGCTTTGGTAATTGGCCGGGTCAAACTCGCCGCCGAGAACCTCGGCCTGTTTGAGCGTTTCGGTGTCTTTGGTGGCCATGTCCGTTTCGAACACGGTGCTTGGCGTGGTCATGCTGGTGTACCCATAGCGCAAGCGTTGGGTATCGAAGTCGGGGTTGGCGCCGACATACGCGGAGTACGCCGGGTCGGGGAACTCGATGTAGTAATCTTCGGCGTCGTCCCAGCGCTTGACGCGGATCTGGTTCAAACCGTTGGAGCGTTCGGAGACGACGAGGTAATCCTGGAAGATGTCGATGCCCTCAAGCAAGACGTCTTCGCGGTGTGGCAATACGTCTTCCCAGTTGTCGTAGGTTGTCGCGTTGACCGGAGTGCGCACCAGCTTGAAGTTCTTGGCATCGCGGTTGGTCGTGATGTAGAAGTGGTCGCCGTAATGGCTGCATCCGTACTCCAGGTCGCGCTCGCGTGGTTGAATGATTTGCCATTCGCCCTCAGGCGTGTTGGCATCGAGGAAACGCCATTCGCTGCTCACGGTGGAATAGCTTCCGATCATGAGGTAGGCCTCGCTTTTGGTTTTGCCGACTCCGCAAGAGAAGGTCTCATCGGATTCTTCGTAGACCACTTCGTCTGCGACGGCATCGGTGCCCAAAACGTGCTTGTAGATCCGGTATGAACGCAGGGTGATGGGGTCCTTCTTGGTGTAGAATACCGTGCGGTTGTCGTTGGCCCACGTAGCGCCCCCGCTGATGTTGGGGATGCGGTCCTCGAGGATTTCTCCAGTGGTCAAATCCTTGAATTGCAGGGTGTATTCCCGGCGGCTGACCGTGTCCACGCTGAACGCGAGCAAGTTGTTGTTGGTGCTCACGGAGCGTCCACCGACAGCGAAGTAGCTGTACCCCTCCGCCATTTCATTGACGTTGAGCATGACTTCTTCTTCGGCGTCGAGGCTGCCTTTCTTGCGGCAGTGAATTGGGTATTCCTTGCCCTCCTCATACCGGGTGTAGTAGTAATAACCATTGTCCAGCAACGGAACGCTTTGGTCGTCTTGCTTGATGCGGCCGACGATTTCTTCAAAAAGGGATTCCTGAAAAGCTTCGGTCGGCTTCAGGACTTCCGTCTTGTAGTCGTTCTCGGCGTTGAGGTAATCGACTACAGCAGCCGTTTGATCGTCCGGAGTCTCTGCTTCTTTTTGTGCGTCGCTGAGGCGCATCCAGAAGTAATCATCCTTGAGTTTGAGGCCGTGGATTTCGGTGATGTGCTCTTTTTTCTCGGCTACCGGCGCAGCAGAAAACTGGGATTCATTGAATTCGGGTTGGGTCGAATCGTTCATGTTGGAATCAGAAGTTGAGCAGGAAAACAGGCCAATTGCGGCAAAACTCGCAATGACCATAGGTCGAAATGAGGTGTGCATGAATCTGCGGTTTGGGGCGCAAAGTTAAGCGACTTCCCCCGTCGCAATACGCGCTTCCAAGGCATTCAAGTCAGCCGGGGTATCAATCGCATGGGTGGGGTGCGTGGTGCGTCCTACGCTGATGCGCCAGCCGTGTTCCAACCATCGGAGCTGCTCCAGGCGTTCGGCTTTTTCAAGGGCCGTTGGATGAAGGTGAGTGAGGGCTTCGAGCGTGCCGCGGGCGAATGCATACAATCCGACGTGTTCTAACCAGGGACCTTCACCGGAGGGTAAGGGCAAGCGGCTGAAATACAAGGCGTGGCCATTGAGGTCACAGACGACTTTGACCCGGTTGGTGTTGGTTCGCTCAGGGTCGTCCGCTGCCTTCGGGCGCGCGAGGGTAGCGATGGATGTGCCGGCCTTTCGGATGAGCTGAGCGAGTTTTTGCAATTGTTCGGGGTGCACAAACGGCTCGTCCCCCTGTACGTTGACGACCCAGGTGGCTTCAATCCCTTGTTCGGCTTCCCATTGGCACAGCGCCGCATGGCAGCGCAGCGTTCCATTGGCCAAGTCGGAGTCCGTCATGCGCGCGTCGGCCCCCGCGTCTCGCGCGACGGTCGCAATGCGCTCGTCGTCGGTCGCCACAAGGATGTGGTCAAACGCCCCGGATTCGCGAACGCGCTGAACGACGCGGACGATCATGGGCACACCCGCGATTTGGGCCAAAGGTTTCTCGGGAAATCGCGTGGATCCAATGCGTGCCGGTATGACGGCAACGAGGACGGCGGAACGTTCGGGCATCAGTCGATCTGGTACGTGTACATCAACGAAGTTAAGCGCGGGGCCTCCATGGCCATCGGGCGAATTGCGTATTCCGCGTTGGCGATGTTATTGATGATGAGCGAGAGCTTGTGGCCGTTGGGCCATTCTCGCCCGATGCGAGCGTCGATGATCCAAGGCAAGTCAGGGTTTTCATCCAACCACTGCTGCACACCCCACTCTACGAAGCCCTGCTCTTCGAATTCGATGAAAGCCTTATCGAAGTTTCGAAGGGCTGTTTGGTACCGGGCGCTGACCCCACCAAAAAACTTCTGCCCGGACACTTGAACATCAAACCGGAACACATGGGGAGACCGGTATTTTAGGAGCATGCCCGTCGTGTCTTGGCTCGTGCTCAAGTACGTCGTTTCCAATCCATCGGCTTGAGGGTTGTAGTTGTAGTCCGGAGTCGTGCTGATGGGGTTGGTGTAGGTATAGCCGGTGATGAAATCCGCTTGGAATTTCCGCGTCGTCCAGCGGCCGGTGATGGAGGTCTCCGCCCCTGTGACGCTGCTGCCGCCCGTGTTCACGCTCATGAACCCGAGCCCGAACACGTTGTCGATGGTTGGCACTTCTCCTTCGTCGGGCCCCCATTGGCCAAACGTAAACTCGATGAAGTCTTCGTAATCCTGTCGGAACAAGGCCACGTCAAAAAAGCCAACGATATCCCCGATGCGGGTATTCTTGAATCCGAATCCTTGCTTGAGGGCGACTTCGGCTGACCACGAGAATTCGGGTCTGAGTTCTTCGTTGGGGTAAATCTGCAACGCACCGAGGCCTGTGCGGATGTAGCGCTCGGCAATGGTGGGGAAACGGAAGCCTTGGCCGAAGCTGCTGCGGATGAATGTGGCTTCGGCGACTTGGTAATTGGCGCCCAGCCGGAACACCGGTTTTCCGGCCCCTGTGCCATTGACAGAGAAATGCTCGTACCGCGCGCCGCCGGCGAGCTTGAATCGTTCGCCGAGCGCTTGGTCCACTTGGACGTATGCCGCACGGTTGGCCGCCGTGTTGTTGCCGTCGGAGGAGCCTCCGGAGTACAATTCGGCCCGGCTCAGGGCCACCATGTTGACTACGCCCGTGGTCAAGTTGAGGCCCTCAATGCCCCACCGTTCGCCGGTTGTGTGCATCTGGTATTCGGAATAGGCTACGTGAGAACCGTTCGATTGGTCGTTGTCGTTATCGTTGTTGAGGTACTGCCATCGGTTGCGGAAGCTGTGCCTTGTTCCACCGGGAGTGAGGTATTGGACATAGGGGTCGACGGTTCCGATTAGCTGGTTGGTTCGGGTAGCGGCCCCGCCAAACGCCCCGTAAATCGAGTCAGGGGCGACTTGCCAAATCAACGTGTTCAGGGACTCTCCGGTTTGCCAATTGGTGTTGAGGCCGTAGACCAAGCCCTCGACCTTCGTTTCACGCTTGCGTAGGTTGGCGTTGATCCGCGCGCGGTGTTCGGCTCCGTACCGATCGACAGTGCGGTCAAGCAGGTCGACACCAATCAAGGAAGGCGAGAAGTGGTAATCCCGTGCGTTCATTTGCGCATTTTCTTCTGGCGCCAGGAACCCGTCGTCGCGAAGGATGTTGCCACCGATGACGATGTCCCACGTACCGAGTTGCTGGCTGTGCAGGAAACGCAGGTTGGATTGCTGTGGACGAACGTTCCAGGTTTTGGCGTCTTCGGAGCGCGGGTCCGAATAGAAGCCGACTTGCCGGCTGATGCGGGTGAGCGGCCGTGCATCAGGAAAACGCGTGCGCACGTTGATGACCCCGCTGAGGGCCGCGCTGCCGTACAAAACACTCGATGCACCCTTGATGATCTCAATTTGTTCCAGGTTTTCCAGCGGGAGAAATCCCCAGGTCGGCCGGCCGGCGTCGCCGCTCAAAACCGGCAAGTCATCGATCATGATCATGACCCGTGAGCCGGCGCCATAGCTGAAACCACTTCCGCTGCGGATCTGCGGTTCGCCGTTGACGAAGGTCACGCCCGGGTTCATCTCCAGGGCGGTTTCCAAGGTGGTGGTTCCTCGGCTCTCCACGATGCGGGGCGGGAGTACGTCCACCGATACGGTCACCTCGGCTGCGGACTGCTCGAAGCGTCCCGCCGAAACCACAACGAGGTCCAGCACTTCCGATGTTTCTGCCAATTGCCAATCCCATGCGTAAGCCTTGCCTGCTTCCAAGTTGTCGACCGTGCGTTCCGCGGTCTCCATTCCGATGTAGCTGCAGCTGAGGGTGGCACTCTGCCCCGCCCAGGCGCTCAAGTCGAGGGTGTAAGTACCGTCTGGGAGGCTCACGTTTCCGAGCAAGTCACCGGCTTTGTTTTTGGCGGTGATGAAGGCGCCAGGCAGCCCCATTCCGGACGCATCTGCCACCTTTCCTGAAAACGTCTGCGCAGTGCCGCTGAAGGCCATAACCAAAGCAAAAAGCAGCCATAAATGTCGTTGCATCATACCTGCAAGATGCAACATTTGGTCGAATGTGAGTTGATACCCATCGGCAGGCAAACCCTTTGTCAACGGTGAGCATTCCAACAAAACTTGCCGAGTGGACCGATTGGAAGCGTGGTGGATATTGGCCGGTGTGCCGGGATGGGGCGTGCAACGAGCGAAGCAAGTGGTGAGCCAAGCGGGGTCGTTGGAGCGGGCAGTGGAATGGGCTTTGCGCAAGGTGCCAAATGCACAGGGCTGGCTAGATGAGCGGTTGCGGTTGTTGCACCAGGAACGCGAGCGGGGCAGTTGGGCCATGGCATGGGACGCCGCCGATTATCCGCCGAGGTGGCGGGAGTTGCCCGATCCACCGCTGGTTGTATTTGGTCGCGGCACGCCTTTCCAAGCCGAGGCATCGGTGTGCCACGTGGCCATCGTCGGAACGCGGAAATGCACCGCAGAAGCCCGCGCCATCGGCTTTGAGCTAGGCAAAGCCATCGCACAAAGAGGGGCCACGGTTGTGAGTGGATTGGCGCGCGGAGTGGATGCAGCGGCGCACCGTGGAGCCTGCTACGTTGGCAGCAGAACAGTGGGCATTCTTGGTGGTGGGGTCGCCCCGGTTCAACCCCGATCGAGCCGTTCCATTGCCGAACGCATGGTGGAATTAGGGGGCGCCATCCTTTCGGAACGCCCTTCTGGTGAAGCCGTGCAGCGCTGGCATTTTGCGGCGCGGAATCGGCTTGTCGTAGGCCTGTGCGATGCAGTGGTCATGGTTCAAAGTCCGTCGAAAGGTGGGGCATTGATTTCGGCACAGCTCGCCTTGGACTCAGGCGTGACGTGTTGGGTGTATCGACCCGAGTACGACTTGAACACCGCGCCGTGGGCAGGGAATCGTCAGCTATTGAATGAGTTTCCGTCGATGGGCTGGCAAGCGGTGGAGGAATTGGCGGATGCCATTACGGGGGACAAATGCATCGAGCATCATTGCGCTGCAGAACGGGATGTGCCAGTGGCCTTTCGTCCCACATGGCGTCACCTCATGGAATCCCGTGGCGCGCAATTGGATGCACTGGCGCTTCGCACCGGAATGGACGATGCAGAGATGCGCAGGCAACTGCATGCCATGGAAATGGGGGGCTGGGTACGACGCATGCCCGGGGGCTGGTTCGTGCCGTTGAAAATTTAGGAGGCCTCAGGAGATGCACTTTCTGCATCCTCCGGCTCGTCAGAAGTGCTTTCGGCTTCGTCCTCCCCTTGAACCATATCGGGCACCAAGGTGACGCCGCGCAGGGTGATGCCGTTTTGGACCAACGCGATGGTCATGATGATGCTCGTCACGAGGATGATCACCAGCAGGATGCCTTGGTCGAATTGGGGCTGCGCAAACTGGGAATAGGCCCCTTGGATTTGGAAGAACAAGAGGATGGTGATGAGTCCCCGAGGCGCGATGTACAGCAAAGGAAAAATGCGCTTGCGCTGGAACAGCAGCAGGCTGATGAAGCGGACGCCGAAGAGCACACAACAGATGATGAGCCCCTCGGTGATGACGTGCAAATCCGTCAAGGACACCAGCGAAACGGTCATCCCGAAGAGGACGAAGAAAAACGTTCGGATGACGAAGGCGGTCTCCAGTGTGAGCAGGTGGTAATCGCGGTGCAATTCGTGCATGCGGTGGTCATCGAGCAGCTTTGCAGGGGAAGGCAGCCACTGCAGGCGCTTCATGTTATTGGTCCAATTCGGGAAAAAGATGCGGTGGTTGTTGAGCATCAACCCGAAAATCAGAATGAGCACGAGCGGACTCAGGTGAAGCAACTTCTGGATAGAATAAATGAGCAACAGCACCGCGATGCTCAAAAACAACTTCACGGAGCTGGTGATTTTCTGCAGGACGTAGACCAAGACATAACTCACAATCACGGCCAAAACGAAAGTCACCACGAGGTTCGTCCCGATGCTCGCGATCACGGAATTGGTGCTTTCGGCGTCGGAGTTTCCGAGGAGAATGTAGAACGCCATGATGCCAAAAATGTCCGAGAAGGTGCTCTCGTACACCATGAATTCGCGGTCGTTGGCGTCCAATCCTGCGACACTCGGAATGATGATGGCACTGCTCATGATGGACAGGGGAATCGCATAGACCCACCCCTCGAACGTGGGGATGTCCATGGAAACATTTAGGAATGCCGCGATGGCCGCAGAACTCCCAAGCAACGCCAACAACGCCATGGTAGCGCTTTTGACAATCAACGGCATTTTGTCACGTGTCAAATCCAGCTCCAGCGCCGCCTCCAACACAATGAAAATCAAGCCGATGGTACCGAGCAATTCCAACACCAAGGATTCGAACGGAATGGAGGTCAAGCCCATGGCGTTGAGGCCTTCGCGCAAGGCGATGCCCATGCCAATCAAGACCAAGACGCTCGGGATGTTCGTCCGCTTCGCCAGCAAGTTGGCGAAGTAGCTCAGGATGATCACCAGCGAGCCTCCGATGACGAGGCCATATGCGTTGATATCAGCAACGGTCATGCAGGGAAGGTACGTAGGATCAGCCGAACTGGCCGGTGATCACCCGCCAAATGTCGTTGCCCAAGGCGAGGGCCATGAGGCCCAAAAGCAGCACGATGCCCACCGTTTGGGCCCATTCCAAGAACTTATCTGGCGCCGGTCGACCAACGACCATCTCATACAGCAAGAACACCACGTGCCCACCGTCCAGCGCCGGAATGGGCAACAGGTTCATGAAGGCCAAAATCAACGAAAAGAAGGCGGTATTTCGCCAGAAGATTTCCCAATTCCAGCCGGCATCGAAAATGCTTCCAAAGGTCACCAAACTGCCCACCTGGCTTGCGCCCGAACGGCTGAACAAAAACCGCATCGAAAGCACGTATTCTTCCAAGGTGGTCCACGCGAGGGCGAATCCACTCACGAGTGCTTCTCCCGGGCCGTAGGTGCGCTCTTCCAACTGGAACTCCGGCATGGTCATCGGGTCCTTTTGCAAGAAACCCAGTGCGCCGCTGCTGTCGGTTCGGCAAGTCAACTGCAGGCGTTCGTAGGCTCCGCGAATTACCCCCACCTCGACATCGGACGTCGGATGCGCCCGGAGGTATTCGAGCACGTCACCGTGGAAACCGACTGCAGCGCCATCGAGGGTCACGATCCGGTCACCGGGCAGCAGGCCGCCCGCCTCCGCACCAGAACCGGGGCTCACCGT
>CALKYI010000146.1 GCA_938003665.1 uncultured Flavobacteriales bacterium | reverse complement strand
GGGGAAAGACTTCACAAAATGAGCAGCCACGTACGAAGCTATCGACCAGGTCACACAAAGCAGCACCGGCGCCAACGTGGATGTGAATAAAAAAAGAAAAAAGGGCACTGTCTCGGACCGAACGTTGGGCATTAGCCGAAGTTGAGAAACCCACGAATGCACATACTGCGCAAAGGGCTATGAATGAAGCTTTTCTCATGGGTGGGTGCAAGTTACCAATGCGGTGTTAGCTTTTTTGAATCGTTGGCAAGATAACCGCCGGGTGTCGGGGTATTTTTGAATTTCATCTGCAAATCGTGAATGGTTGACCTTGTCAGTCAACACGCCAAAATCCAATTGGAACTTGACGAGGCCATGCGCCGGGTCCAAGAAACCGGAGCCTTCGTCAAAGGTCCTGAAGTGGCGGCGTTCGCAGATGAACTGGCCGAATTTACCGGAGCGAAGCATGTCATTCCCTGCGGAAACGGAACTGATGCCCTCCAAATTGCCTTGATGGCGTTGGACATCGGCCCTGGCGATGAAGTCATTACCACAGGGTTCACCTTCATTTCAACGGTCGAAGTGGTGGCACTGATGGGAGCTAAGCCCGTACTGGTGGATGTGCATCCGTATACCTTCACCATCGATCCGGCACAGGTCCACGCAGCCATCACACCGAAAACGAAGGCCATCGTCCCGGTGCACCTGTTTGGGCAAATGGCCGATATGGACGCCTTGATGGACATCAGCGAAGCCACGGGCATTCCCATAATTGAGGACAATGCACAGGCCATCGGTGCTGCGTGGTGTGGTCAACGTCACGGTCAGGCAGGCACCTTCGGCCTGATGGGGACGACCAGCTTTTTCCCCTCGAAAAATTTGGGGTGCATGGGCGACGGCGGGGCCATAGTCACTTCGGACGACGCCACGGCGGCGCGCTGCCGACAGATCGCGAACCACGGGATGGCCAAACAATACCACCATGAGGTCGTGGGAATCAACTCCCGACTCGACGGCCTTCAAGCCGCAATTCTTCGGGTAAAGTTGAAACATCTGCGCGGGTACTTACAATCACGCCAAGCAGCAGCTGCCCGGTACGATGCGCTGTTTGAAAACCAGACCGGCGTTCACATTCCCGTGCGTGAGCCGCGTAGCTCGCACGTTTTTCATCAATACACCCTGAAAATCGAAGGCGGACGACGCGACGCGCTCCGTCAACATTTGGGCGATCACGGCATCCCTACCGGGGTCTATTATCCGGTGCCCGGGCACGCTCAACAAGCGTTTTCAAAATTCCAATACGACCAGAACGCATATCCGGTCAGCACGGAACTCTCGGCTACGGTTTTGTCGTTGCCGATGCACACCGAATTGGATGCGAAGCAACAGGAATTCATTGCGGGGTGCGTCCTTAAGTTTATCGAAGAAAATTAATCCAATGAAAATAGCGGTGGTAGGAACAGGGTACGTCGGTTTGGTGACCGGAACGTGCTTCGCGGAAACTGGCAACGACGTTGTCTGCGTGGACATCGACGAGCGCAAAGTCGCGTCGATGAAGGCGGGAAACATTCCCATTTACGAACCCCACCTCGACGTGTTGTTCGAGCGCAACATCAAAGCAGGTCGACTGTCCTTCACCACTTCACTTGCCGAGGCCATTGAAGATGCGACCTTGATCTTTCTTGCATTACCAACCCCTCCAGGCGAGGACGGATCAGCCGATCTGAGCTACGTGTTGGGGGTTGCGGATGATTTGGGCAAAATGATCAAGGACTACAAGGTCATCATTGACAAGAGCACCGTCCCGGTGGGCACCGCTGAAAAAGTCCACGAAGCCGTGGCAGCGAATGCAACGGTCGATTTTGACGTGGTTTCTAACCCTGAATTCCTCCGAGAAGGTTT
>CALKYI010000145.1 GCA_938003665.1 uncultured Flavobacteriales bacterium | reverse complement strand
TTGGAGGCGGAGGGCGTGCGCACAGATTACCTCGGTGAGATGAACCGCGACATCGTCCGGCTCAACACCGTGGTGGATCGCTTCAGCAAAATCGGCTCCAAGCCCATCCTTAAGGAAAACAATGTCGTCGAAGTGGTGGTGGATACCGTTGAATACATGCGCCCACGCGTCTCCAAAAACGTCGAGATGGTGTTTGAAGCGCCCGCTTCGTCGATTGCCTCAGCCCTGAGCCCTCCCTTATTCAGCTGGGTCCTAGAGAACCTCATCCGCAACGCCGTGGACGCCATGGACGGGGAGGGCACCATCACGTTGACATTGTCACAAGCCGAATCCGGGGTGTTGGTCACCGTCAGCGACACTGGCCCCGGCATCCCCAAATCCAAGCGCAAGGAAATCTTCCAGCCCGGCTACACCACCAAAGCACGCGGTTGGGGCCTCGGCCTATCCCTCTGCAAGCGCATCATCGAGGAGTACCACGGCGGCCGCATCGAGGTGGGAGATGGGGCAGAGGGTGGCACTGAATTCTCTATTCAGGTTTGATGGGATTGCTTCAAGAGCTGCGGATACGACTGGTGATCGCATTGCGACAAATTGGGTTTATTCCGACCTACCAGTGGCTAAAACTTGAGTTGGACAGAAGCGATCGAAAAAAAAACTTCAAGCCGGAGCCTATCGCTGAAGGAGCCCATGTATTGGTTGTTTGCGCATACTATGAGCACCCGGAATGGGTCAGGGATATGGTTGCATCGATTCAGACACAAACATTCAAAGAATGGACACTTGTCATCATGGACGACTGCTCTCCGAGTCATCCTATCGGCGAAGCGCTTTCAGGAATTGCTCTCAGCCATCGAATTATCGCGCTTACGGCGGAACAAAATCAAGGCGCGTATGCCTGTCGGAATGCAGCGATTGCAGAAGCGAATGAGCGTGACATCCCTTGGACACATGTGACCTTTATTGATCCGGATGACATCGCTTATCCCGATTGGTTGGAGCACGCATTGGAATGCATTGGTTCCCATCAAGGTGTTGTGCGTGTCATCCTTGAACGATGGGACGAGGGGTTACGAAAGATGAAGCGCCGGGTATTGTCCCACGCACCTTCGATGTGGACCAAGGAAGTTTGGAGTCAACTTGGTGGATTTGCTGAGGTTCGTGTGGCCGGTGATACTGAGCTCTTGCTTCGCGCCAAATATGCCCGCCCAGCGGTTAAGGTTTTCAAGGGGATTAAACCGGCTCAGAAGTGTCGGATTCATAGCGGAAACGCGTCTCAAACGAGTTTGATTGAACGAAAGAAGTGGCTTTTGCAGCGAGAGTCCAAATTGCAGTTATCTCGTGGGATTCTGGATAAGAAAAGGGCTGGGTAGCTTTGACTGTTTTCTAATACCCTTCCACTTAGAAGCATTTCGTCTGATTTGACGGTAGATGAGAAATTCAGCCAACGGGTTAATGAGGGTGAGCGTATTGAAAACTTGTTTTCGATGAAATGACCGCCTAAATGCTCGCCCCAAGAAACCTTGTGACCATTCTTGAAGGTTATCTGCGGAGAAGAAAATAGTGACCTCCTTTGAAAATATGATTTTTTTATTCGTTTGGATTTTGGGCTCTCGCTTGTATTGGGCCGAGCTATTGTGATAACAAAAAAGCTCTGGAACAACAGAGAATTTGCCGTCAATGAAACCAAGTCTTCGGGCCCAGTCGCGATCTTCACCGTACATGAAGAAAACAGGATTGAATCCACCTACTTGGCGGACAAGATTAATCGGAATAAACCAAGCGGCTGCATTTACAAAATCAACCTCGAAAGCATCTTGTTTCGAAGCCCATTCAGGAGCGTATCGAGCTTGGAAGTTATGGTTTGCAGCGACGCCATTCCAATTTAATTGAACGGGGCAAGAGATGTTTGATTCGTTACCTAACCCAAATATTCTCAGCTTGTGAAATGTGCTTGATTCAATCCGACAGTCTTGGTTGAGCAGGAATACAGAATCATAGTCGTGTTCTAATGCAAAACTCATCCCTTCATTGTTCGCACGACCGAAGCCGATGTTATCACCTTTTTTGAAAAAAGTCACTGATGGGTGCTTTTGCAGGATGCTTACGGTTTCGTCAATTGAACCGTTATCTCGAATCCAAATCTCATGTTGGTCCCCTGAACCAATAGAGTCCAACACATCTGGAAGCCACCTACCCCCATTAAACGTAACAATTATAATCAGCGTTTTTTTCAAGGCTACATGAGGCTTTTTGGGTATCGCAAAACATCAAAGTCGACCTCGTAAACCCTGTAAATGGCGTCCAAACTTTTTTGGGAAAGTGTCTTGACCAGCCGTTTGGTGTTGAGCTTGTTCTTTTTAGCATGTTTGAGCTCAGTTTGAACAGGAAGTCCAATTCGTCTGCTTAGTTCCTCTGTTACAACTGAATATTCACTAACATCAAATTGATGGTCAACGTGGCTCGCCCAGAATGATTGAGGAAGCGCGTGGTCAACATCGAACAGAATTGCCGACTCGTTGAGCCATCTTATGAATCGACTTTCACGAAATCGGAAAAATCGTTCTTTGTCGCGTTTGGTTTTTAACCAGCAATAAGATGCGACAGCTTTCTCGTATGGATTCCGTGTGATGGCATAGGATTCAAAATCGGAAAACTCCGGGTACAAGCTATCGACGGCTTCAGGCGTAAGGTGTTGCAGCGAAAACTGGGTTCCTTTGAACTCGATGGTTACGAATTCTGGCAAAAAGAGATTTGGTACTGTACGCATGCCAAACATCTCTTCAATGCCTGAACCTGCGCATTTTGGAACGTGATAGAAAAAAGTCTTCGATTTCTTGTGGACGGGCATTTGTCGTGTCACTTCACCTTCCTTACGCGGAGGGCTTTTGGTGTGACCTCAAGGTACTCATCATCAGCTATCCACTCCATGTATTCTTCCAAGGAAAGTTTGCGGGCAGGGGCAATGCGCATGCCTTTGTCGGCGCCGGAAGCGCGCATATTGGTTAATTTCTTGCCGCGGACGAGGTTGAGTTCCATGTCGTTTTCGCGGGCGCATTCGCCAATCACTTGGCCGATGTAGATGTCCTGGCCGGGGTCGATGAAGAAGGTGCCGCGGTCTTGGAGGCGGTCGATTTCGTAGGCACGGGCTTGGCCGGCTTCCATGCAGACCAAGGAGCCGAGGGAGCGTGTGGCGAGGTCGCCGGCGTACGGCTCGTAGCCGTCGAATCGGTGGGTCATTACGGCCTCGCCGGCGGTAGCGGTCAGGACTTGGTTGCGCAATCCGATGAGCCCGCGGGACGGGATGCGGAATTCGAGGTGCTGGAGGTCGCCCTTGGCTTCCATGACCTGGAGCATGCCCTTGCGTTTCATGACCAATTCGGTGGCCTTGCTCGCCACTTCGCTCGGCACGTCGATGACGAGGTGCTCGAATGGCTCGTGGGTCTCACCGTCGACCTCACGCATGAGGACCTGTGGCTTGCCGATTTGGAGTTCGTAGCCTTCGCGGCGCATGGTCTCGATTAGGACGGACAAATGCAGGATGCCGCGCCCGTATACGTTCCACTTGTCTTCACTGTCTGTGGGTTCAACGCGGAGCGCGAGGTTGCGTTGGAGTTCGGCGTCGAGGCGTTCACGGATGTGGCGGCTGGTCAAGAATTCACCGTCCTTGCCCAGGAAGGGGGATGTGTTGATGGTGAACAACAAGCTCATTGTTGGTTCGTCGACAGCAATGCGCTCCATGGGTTCCGGCGTTTCGAGGTCGCTGACGGTGTCGCCGATCTCAAATCCGTCCATTCCGGTGATGGCGCAGAGGTCGCCGCTGCGCACGTGGTCCACTTTGGTCCGCCCGAGCCCCTCAAACACGAAGAGCTCTTTGGCGCGCACCTTGCGCACCCCGTCGGCGGTGCAGAGCGCGTAATCTTGGTTGGCGTGCAAATCGCCACGGAACAAGCGTCCGATGGCGATTCGGCCTGTGTACTTCGAGTAGTCCAACGAAGTGATCTGCAACTGCGGTGTCCCCTCACGGTACGGCGCCTCCGGCACGTGCTCGAGGATGACATCCATGAGGTGCGAAACGTCGCTGGTCGGGTTTTCCCAATCCGGTCCCATCCATCCCATTTTGGCCGAACCGTAGACAGTTGGGAAATCGAGCTGCTCCTCAGTGGCGTCGAGGGTGAACATCAGGTCGAACACTTTTTCCTGCGCGATTTCAGGTGTGCAGTTTTCCTTGTCGACTTTGTTCACCACCACGATGGGCTTCAACCCCAATTCGATGGCCTTGCCGAGGACGAAGCGCGTTTGCGGCATGGGGCCTTCAAAGGCGTCGACTACGAGCAGGACGGCATCGGCCATCTTCAATACACGTTCCACTTCACCGCCGAAGTCGGCGTGGCCTGGCGTGTCGAGGATATTGATTTTGACGCCTTTCCAGTTGGCGCTTACATTTTTGGACAGGATGGTGATCCCGCGTTCGCGTTCCAAGTCGTTGTTATCGAGGATCAACTCACCGGTTTCCTTGCGGGAATCGACCGCTTGACACTGGTGGATGATGTTGTCGACGAGGGTGGTTTTGCCGTGGTCAACGTGGGCGATGATGGCGATGTTTCGGATGCCGTTCATGGGGTAGTGCGAAGGGAAAATTGCTTTCGCGGCGCGAAGAACGTGCAGACTTTTGCAGAATACTACAATTCCTTTGCTATTTTTGCGGTCCGCTTTGCCCGGATGGCGGAACTGGTAGACGCGCACGACTCAAACTCGTGTTCCTAACGGAGTGTGGGTTCGATTCCCACTCCGGGTACAAATGCAACAAGACGCCTCCCTCGTGGAGGCGTTTTTGGTTTAGTTTTAGGCCACTAAATACCCCACAATTTCGAATCCATGAAACGCGTTTTTGGCCTTTTCGCTCTTGTTTTTCCTTTCCTCGCCACGGCTCAATTGCAATCGCCAACCCCGGAAGCGGGCGAAACCTTTGTGCAGAAGGTCGCCCCGGGATTTGCGGAGATTACAAATGACACGGGCGGCCCAGGGCAATCTTATGACCTGACGTACCTAGACAATCCCGATTGGGATGTGATCTCGTCGAACGGCGCGTTCGTGAGCGTGGCTTCAACGCCTAACGGGAAGGTGTTTGCCGGATCGGACATTGCTGTGGAAGCGGACGGCATGAACACCTACTATTCTTACGGGGACTCATACGAATACCACGGCGGTGTTCAAAACAACCTCATCGTTGCGTACAGCGATACCGAGGAGTATTTCCCATTCCCGTTTGAAATCGGCGCTACCTCAGAAGATACGTTTGCCTGTGAATACGGCACAGCTGGCATCACTGTGTACCGAACGGGCACAGTGAATGCGGAATGTGTTTCTTCAGGCACCCTCGGTCTGCCGGGGCTGGTCTACTACGAGGATGTCTACCGCGTGCAGATGACTGAAGTGCTGGTGGATTCGACATTCTTGGGCACGTATGAAGTGGTGGTGACGGGAGATTACTTCTTTTCGGCGGATTACCCGATCACATTGGCGGCGTTGCTCAACATTTCTACCGTGGACACGCCCATCACGGGGGATCCGGTCATTACAGAATCAGCCGCAGGAATCTGGTTGGATGACTACGTGGTTGACACCCCTGAGATGGAGGCGTCGGCGTTTGCCATGATGCCGAAT
>CALKYI010000144.1 GCA_938003665.1 uncultured Flavobacteriales bacterium | reverse complement strand
ACCAAATCGCCCGAGGTGAAGCAATCATCGTTCGGGCAACCGCCTTGGAAGGTGTGATACAAGCCCAAATAATGCCCCACCTCGTGGGCTACTACCGCTGTAGCGGTTGGCGACGCCCCCATAGCTGTGGATTCGACCACGATCCCGTCGAGCGCCTCGCCGTGCATTGTCGGAAAGGTCGCAAACCCCACGACCGCCTCATTGTCCGCCTCGCGCGTGATTTCCTCTACCACCCAAATGTTCAGGTACTGCGTCGCATCCCAATGGCTCAGGGACTTCAAGTCCGCTTCCTGTGCCGGCACCAGCACGTCGGTCAATTCCGATTCCACCCGCTCAATCCCTAAAGAGAAAGCGCCGTCCGGATCCTCGGCAGCCAAGCAAAATTGAATGCCCGTCTGCACGCCTAATTCGTTTTGGTAATATCCGTTGTTGGAGAAGGCGTCGTTCAAGAATTCGATGGCATCGAGGACGAGGGCGTCTTCAATGTTCTCCGGTCCGTTATTGTGAATGATGTGAACCACGACGGGCACTGTGAGCGTTTCTCCGGTGCGCTCAAAATTCCCAGTCAAACGCTCCAAAACGCGGTCATTGCAGGCCGCCTCATCTCCACGGTGCAGCGCGTGCAACGCATCAAAGCCACAAAAATGTTGGGCCAAGGCCCCTTGCGCACATCCCAGTGCGACCAACAAAAGAAGGGTGTTCAACTTCATCGAAGCAGGTGTGAATCGGATTGCCTACCCTAAAAACACATCTTCTCGCGAGAAGTTGCGCGGCGGTGCTCAGCGCAGGAAATAGCGCTTCTCCACCGTTCCGTCCTCGTAGATGAAAAAGAGCAACTGATTCGGTTCTGGGTTCACCTCCCGACCCGTGATATCCACGACGGAAACCAGCTTCTTAGCCGCTGAAGGCAATCCGAGGATCAGCTCTCCCATGTTTGAAGGCTCACCGGCATAGGTCCCAACAGCACCTCCGAGCGTCCAACTGCCGATCAAGCTGCCGGGGATAATCTCCGTCTCTTCCCACGTCAGGTAGTCTTCGATCAGGCAAGCCACTGGATTCCCATCGTAATAAATGGATGAATCATTGGTGAGGAGGACGGACACGAACAAGGTGTCGGTGATGGGCACATTGTGGCTAAAGGAAATGAAGTTGTTGTCGACCAATGTCTCTGCGTACACCACATTGCCCTCCTCATCCGTAAAAGACCAATCCATTACGTTTTCGCTGGGTGGCCAAGTGAGGTAGCCGCCAGGATGATACAAACTCAACGCGGTCTCTTGGGATCCAACGTTGACCACCAAGGCCATGGAGTCGCATCCGACCGAGGTGACTTGGGCATAGCTGACGTGCACATTGAAGGCAAAGGCGAGCGTGAAGAGGGCTAATGTGCGCATGCGACGGGTCTTTTCAGGGTTGAATGTGAACTGTACAATTAAAACATTCATCCCCCAATTTAGGTTGCTTATTCCGGATGATGGTCGAACCAAGGCCTATTTGACATCGCTCACGTCTCGTCGAGCGTTCTACTTGCACACTGCACCCTATGCGAAAACAGCACCTTCCCCTCCTCCTCATCTTCGCCGGCTTGAATGCCGTGGTTGCCCGCGCGCAATGCGAAGCCGACACCACCGTTTACCTGACCGACTTTCTTTTCACGCCCAGCGAATTCACCATTTCCGTGGGGCAAACCGTCGCCTTCGTCAACGCGGAAGGCACCCACAACGTAGACGGCACCGCGGAGAGCAACCCCGTTTCCTTCTTTCTTGAGGAAACCGTAGGCAACATCGACGGGGTGTGCATGGGTACGGTCACATTCGACGTTCCGGGCGTTTACACCTTCACTTCGTCCATAGGAGTTCAGCCCCAATTGGGCATGACCGGGACGATCGTTGTAGATGCAGAAACGCTGTGCGATGTCATGCTGAGCTTCTGGGGTTCTGGTGCAAATGAAAACATGGACGCGTACGCGTCCGCTTATGCTTTTCAATCGTATTTCGGATGTTCGTTTTTCGGCCAGAGTGGAGGCTTTCCTGGTTCGACCGTGAACTTGGAGGGGCTGGACGAATACACGTTGTTTCTTCCCAACTCTGCTGCCATCGAAGGGCTCCAGGAATTGATGAATTTAAATTCATTTGATCTCCTGAACTTCACCGAGGGCATGGTGGCGGGATTGAGCTACCACATGGTGCCGGGTGTTTACCTCGCCGAGGACCTGCAAGACGGCGCTGTGCTCCCTACCGTGGAAGGCCAGGACCTCGCCGTTTCAGTGGCGGATGACGGCGGCATCATGCTCAACGGAGCCACCGTCCTTTACCAAGATATTTTGGCATTCAATGGCGTGATTCACGTAATCGATGAAATCCTGGTGCCGGCAGGCTACCCCAGCGCAACGACCTGGGACGTCATCGTCCAAAGCCCGGACCACACCATCTTCGAGCAGGCAATTTTGGCTGAAGGCTTGGACCAAGCGCTCCGGGGCCAACCCATCTTAAACGACAATGAACCGGCCGAAGGTCCTTTCACGGTTTTCGCCCCGACAGACGACGCCTTTGTCGCGATGGCCGAAGCCAATGGGTTTGAAAGCGTCGACGCCTTGCTGTCGTCCCAATTCATTGACAACATTGTAGACGCCCACATTGTACCCGGGGTGTACGAAAGTTCTGACCTCTTCAACGGAATGAATTTGGCCTCATACGACAACTCGGGCACCGTCAACATCACCATTGATGACAACGGGGTTCAAGCCAACACCGCCCCCGTCATCCAGGCCGACATGCTGGCATACAATGGGGTCGTGCATTCGTTGGGTGAAGTGATGCCCTTTGACTTTCCCGACCCGGAAGGGACGTGCGGCGCATGGACCATCACCATGACGTGCGACTTCGGCGGCCCAGACGGCTGGGAAGGATCGTCTTTGCACGTGTTCGCCGATGGCATCGAAGTCGCCTCTGAAACCATGCTCAACGTGGGGAGCGAGTCGTTCTCCATTCCGGTGGACATCGGCCACCGCATCGATGTCGTGTACAACGACGACGGATGGGGCCAATACCATGACTACTACATCACGGACAACTACGGCAACGTGGTGTTCAGCAGCGACGAGTGGGGAGTGCCCGGAGATGACCCTTGCAATGTCTATGGATTGAATCCGTGTGATGAAGACCCCACCTGTGGACTCATTGAAATCACCTTCACGGACGATTCCGGCGACGGCTGGTACTTCGGCAACTTGGGCGTGTACTCTGAATCGGGCCTCGAGGCGAACATCTTTTTCAACCCGGATTTTGACGGAGACGGGTACGCCGATTATATCGGATTCTCCACCCGAACCGCTGTGGTCACCGTCGATGAAGGGGAAGTCGATTTCCTGGTCACCGCTCCCATCGTCTACCCCGAGCAGTGCGGCTACATGGTGAAGAACCCAGAAGGCGACATCGTCATTGATGAGTCGAGCACCAGTGAAGCTCCGCCAAGTACCCTGAACTACGTCATTTGCGAAAGCGCTGCGTCAAGCGTCGCGGAAGCGGAGTCGACCGAGCCGTCAATTTCCATCTTCCCCAATCCGGTGAACACCTACGCCCAGCTCCAAGGCTTACGGATTGACGACGCATGGGAATTAGAGGCCTATAATCTTCAAGGAAGATTGGTACATCGTCAAAGCGGTGTCGGAAATGCGATGCTGAACACCACTGACCTACCGAGCGGCTTGTATACCGTGCTGGTTCGCCTCGCTGGCACCCAACAGCAATTGCAACTGGTCAAGGATTGATTCCAAACCAAAAGTCCTCGCTGCTGTTGCAAGTGCGGGGATTTTAGTGGTAATCCGTGGGGGCAAAACAGCACCAGATTGGACTGAGGCGATGTTCAAAACCTTCACGGTCAGTTGACACAAACTGTGGAGTGGCGACCTAAATTGCGCCAAACCCTTACGTTCTTTTTTCATGAAAACCTCAACAACACTCACCATCCTAGGTGTGTACCAAACCCTCATTGGCTGCATGGCCATGTTTTTTGCGTCTTCCATGGGCGAAATGGCCTTGGCCGAAGCATTCCACGGAGACGAGAACCTCCTTCACCTCGCCACCAACATGCACGTGGGCGTAGGACACGCCTTCTTCATGATTGGCATCTTGTTGCTTGCCTCTCGAAAGGCAGGTATCGACGTGGCCAAAACCATTCTAATCGCCTACCTCATCGGCATTGCCGCGATGTTCGTTGTAATGAACATGGTCCTCGGCCAAAGCGAGCTGATGAACTTCAGCATCGAAATGATCGCACCGGACATGGTGTTCTTCGCGTTGGCGATTTACGGGTATTTCAAGGCGAAGTAGCCGAATTCAGTTTACGACAAGAAAAAGGCACCCAGTTGGGTGCCTTTCTTGTTGTAGCCCGTAGGGGAATCGAACCCCTGTTTCCAGGATGAAAACCTGGCGTCCTAACCCCTGGACGAACGGGCCAAACGGGGCGCAAATATACTGCAGAGATTGCAATCGGCAAACCCCCGCGAAAAATTTTAGCCGAGGTACGCGCGGTACATCCAGACCGTTTTTTCCTGCTCGCGGATGTAGTCGCTCATCAGGGCGTTGGTGCCTTCGTCGCCGCCTTCACCCGTAAGCTGGAGCAGGGCTCGCTCGCGCAACAGCAAGACACTGAACGCGGCCACGCAGTGCTTCAGCGCTTCGGGACCGTTGGAGATGTCCTTCACCGCATGCACATCCGTCGCAGCGAGGTAGGCTTCGTACGTGTGGAGCGGCCGACCGCCGAGGGTTAGGATGCGCTCGGCGACCTCATCGATTTTGAGCTGGAGGTCGGTGTAGAGTTCCTCGAATTTGGCGTGGAGCTCGAAGAATTCAGCGCCGCGGATGTTCCAGTGGAAACCGCGGACATTCTGATAAAAAATCTGCAAGTCCGCCAATAGGCTGTTCAAGCCTTCAACCGTCTCAGCGGTTGCCTGTGGATTCAGTCCAATAGGGGTATTCTCCATGATCCGTTGAATTAGTAAGCCCGTGCAAAGACCACGCGGCGCCCCGAGGGAGCTCCGGTGCGAATACAGGCACCGGCTTCGCCGTCGTCTTTCAATGGAATGCAACGGATGGTGGCCTTGGTTTCTTGCTTGATGAGGTCTTCGGTTTCGGATGTTCCGTCCCAATGCGCCTCAA
>CALKYI010000143.1 GCA_938003665.1 uncultured Flavobacteriales bacterium | reverse complement strand
GTACGTGCGCATCTTCTTGAACTTGAAAAAGTTTGACCAAGAGCGCGCCTTGAAGGCCAGTGGGAAAATCCATTGAATACGGTCGAAGTTTCAGGCTCGTGGCCGGTGATGCCGCTCGATTGAGCTGCCGCCTTCTCGTAAAAGTCGTACTTTGCCTCATGCCGAGGTTGTATGCGCTGTTCCTATTGGTCTTAGTTGCCTTCCCAAAGGAGGGAGAAGCCAAGCACTGGATCCACGTGGATTCGGATGCGCCTAAATCGGAGAAGACCGCCTTGCTCATCATGAATGGATTTGGCGGCTCGCGCAGTGGATGCAAGGCCCAGATGGAATTCTGGCAAAACGCCGGCATGGACGTGTACATCCCCGATGTGTTGCTTCGGAAGTCCCTAGCGGCCAGCTCGGAGGCCATGGCCGCCTTTGTAGCGGAGCAGTCCCTTGATGAATACGCAGAAGTAAAAGCCATCTGTTACATCGCCGGCGCCTACCTGTTGCACACGCAGCTCGAGGCGACCCCCATGCCCAACCTCACGGCCATCGTCTACGACCGAAGCCCCACCCAAGAACGCGCGCCCAAAGCGGCCATTGAACGCATTCCCGTGCTCAGCACCTTGATGCTGGGCGGCGTGTTGCGCGAGCTCAGTGAGGTGGAATGGCCGCCCGTACCGCCGGCGGGATCGGTTCAAAAAGGCCTCGCCATCGAAAACCGTGCGACCGCTCTCATGCGGTACTTACGTGCTGAAGCGGAGGCGATGGGCCCGCTAGTCTACGACTGGCGTGTCATCGACCCCACGGCGCAGGATGCCTTTCACGTGGCTTTGGACCACAACATGATGTACGTGCGATGGGATGTGCTCGGGGAGCCGTATCGGTACTTTTTTGAACACGGCCAATTCCCCGAAGACCTGCCCCGTGAGCGCATCCACAACCGGCCCTTTGACGCGAGTTACCCCCTGCCTGAATGAAAGTGCCGACGACGTATGATCTGAAGCCGGCGTTCCAACGGCTGCTGATGCCACTGCTGACACGGCTGCGCAATGCGGGCGTGACACCGAATGCACTGACTTGGTTGGCCATCGTGTTGTCCGGTGGACTGGGCTATGCCTTCGTGCTTGGCCTTGAGAACCGCTATTGGTTTTTTGCGATAGCCGGTGGGTTGCTGGTGCGGATGGCGTTGAATGCGCTGGATGGGATGATGGCCCGGAATTTCAGCATGACGTCCAAGGGAGGAGCAGTGTTGAATGAATTGGGAGACGTGGTGAGCGATGCCTTGGTCATGTGGCCATTAGCGCTGGTCCCCGGGGTGCACGTGGGGTGGGTGGCTGCCTTGTTGTGGTTCGCTGCTGTCAATGAATACGCAGGCGTGCTGGGCGCATCGGTCTCCGGAGAACGTCGCTACGAAGGCCCCATGGGCAAAAGCGATCGCACACTCGTGTGGGGGATTTTCTGCCTCTTGTTGGGTGCCGGGGTTCCCGTCGAACCGTATGCCATGTACGGCGTGTATGCCGTGCTCATTGGACTCGTATGGAGCACGGTACGCCGCATTCACAAAACCCTCAAGCCATGAACAAACTGATTGAAGCGTGGGAGATGAATGCCGAAGTGCAGTGGGTGATCTTCATCATCCTGTGCATCTTGGTGTTTTCATCGGTGGCGTGGAATACATGGAATTACATCAAGCCTGGCAAATTGGTGAAGGAGCTCCTCGTCCGCACCCGCTCGTGGTGGATCATGTGTGCGTGCTTCATCGTCACCACGTTGGCCCATCCGGCCGTCACCCACATCGGCTTGGCTTTTTTGAGTTTTGCCTTGCTCCGCGAGATGTACCCGCTGCTGAAGTTGGA
>CALKYI010000142.1 GCA_938003665.1 uncultured Flavobacteriales bacterium | reverse complement strand
ATTGGTGAATTCCTCATTCTTGGAGCCACCGAGGTATTCGGAGGCAACGAAGCCTTCATGCTATTGGGCATGGGTGCCCTGATTGTTGGCAATGGCTACTTCAAAGCCAACATCTCCACCATTGTGGGTAAGCTCTACGAAGACGGCGACCCGCGACGGGATTCAGGCTTTACCATCTTCTACATCGGCATCAACATCGGCGCTTTGATGGCAACCACCATCGTAGCATTCGTCGGTGAAACGTATGGATTCGAATACGGCTTCGGTCTTGCCGGCATTGGAATGTTGGCCGGATTGGCCATCTTCTGGGTTGGCCGCGATAACTACAGTGCAGCTGCCGGGTTGGACATCACCGAGGACGGCATGCAGCCCGTTGGCCCGCTGAAAATGTACCAAGCCATTTCCATTGGATCTCTGGCGTTGATTCCCCTGTGTTACTTCCTCATCAGCCAGAATGAGTGGATGACGTACTTGCTCACGGGCTTGTTTGTCTACATCGCATTTTCGCTGGTACAAGCGGGAATCAAAGAAGGCGCTATGTGGCGCGACCGCATGATTGCCCTCATCATCTTCATGATCATCAACACGGTGTTCTGGGCATGCTTCGAGCAAGCTGGAACGTCGCTGACGCTCTTCGCTGACCGCAACGTCAGCCGAGAAATCTTGGGGTGGACGATGCCCGCGTCAATGACCCAGTTCTTCAACCCAGCCTTCATCATCATCTTCGGCTCCATCTTCTCTGTGATGTGGGTCAAGCTGGACCAAATCGGCAAGAACCCCAGCATCCCGATGAAATTCGCGTTGGGCATATTGCAGTTGGGAGCCGGCTTCTTGGTCACCTTGGTTGGATTGCAATTTGCAGACGAGCAGGCCATGGTGCCGCTTTTGACCCTGGTGTTCTTGTATATGCTGCACACCACAGGAGAACTCTTCCTCTCGCCCATTGGTCTGTCCATGGTGACGAAACTTTCTCCGAAAAGCATGGCCGGAACGGCGATGGGTGCATGGTTCTTGAGCTTCGCGATGGCGAATTACCTCGGCGGCATCATCGCGTCTTTGACCGGTGGCCACGGCGGCGGCGGAGAAGCCATGACCCCTGCGGAAGGCTTGGCTCAGTACACCGATGTGTTCTCCACCATTGGTCTCGTTCTCGTGGCTTTTGCCGTGCTCATTGCGGTGTGCAACAAGCCCCTCAACAAACTCATGCACGGCGTACGATAAACCACGTACGACGAGTCACGGACACCGTGACTTCACAACCTTTTCGAAAAGCGCCTCCGGGCGCTTTTCTTTTGCGATATTGCAGAAAATTGAACGCACCGATGACTGCCCAACGCTTTTCCCCTGCTCTTCTCGTGATTTTTGCACTGGTCACCCTGCCTTGGACGGCCGTGGCACAACAGACATCCATCAACTGGATGTCCCTCGAGGAGGCCGTTGCGGCGCAGCAAGACGAACCGCGTAAAATCATGATGGACGTGTACACGCAATGGTGCGGTCCTTGCAAAATGATGATGCGCAACACGTTCACCAATGCTGACGTCATCTCTTACATCAATGCCAACTACTACGCTGTAAAATTCGATGCCGAATCTCCAGGACCGGTCACTTACCAGGATCGGACCTTCGAGAATCCCGGTTGGAATCCGAACGCCCGCGGACGGAACAGCACCCACCAATTGTCCCGTGCACTGGGCGTCAATGCCTACCCAACCTTGGTGTACTTCGATGAAAACGCGACGGTCATCACACCGATCGCCGGGTACAAAACCCCTCAGCAACTGGAATTGTACCTGCGCTTCTTCGCAGAAGAGTACACCAATGGGGTGCAGCAGGAACAGTGGGAAAAATTCCGCGACTCGTTTTCGCCGAGTTTTCAGTAAGCCCTGCCTGCAGCCAAAAGACCGCGCTGCATTTGACGGCGTGCAGAACCATCTGCTGTGGCCTATATTTGCAGCCGGAAGCAAGGCCTCTAGAGGCACTGAACTGCAAGACTTTTTTAACCCTAATCGCGTCACATAATGAGTGAGACAGCCCAACTAATTCTGAATGGGGAAACGTATGAATTCCCAGTAATCGAAGGTTCTGAACAGGAGAAAGCCATTGACATCTCCAAGTTGCGCGCGCAGACGGGTTACATCACGTTGGATTACGGATTCAAAAACACCGGATCCACACAAAGTGCCATCACCTACCTCGACGGGGAAAACGGAATCCTTCGTTACCGCGGTTACTCCATCGAAGAATTGGCCGAAAATGCTTCTTTCATTGAGGTCGCATACCTGTTGATTTACGGTGACCTTCCGAATGCCGAGCAGCTCAAGTACTTCCAAGACGGCATCACGCACCACACCTTGGTGCATGAAAATATGAAGCGCTTCTTTGAGGCGTTTCCTCCGGGTGCACACCCCATGGGAATGCTGAGCTCGATGATCTCAAGCTTAAGCACGTTCTACCCAGAATCCCAGAATCCCAACCGCTCCGTCGTCGACATCGAATTGACCATTCACCGGTTGATTGCCAAGTTGCCTACCCTCGCCGCACAGGCGTACAAGCACAACATGGGACATCCTACGGTGTACCCTTCCAATAAACTGAGCTACTGCGGAAACTTCCTTCAGATGATGTTTGCCCTCCCATCAGAGGAGTACACAGTAGACCCCATCGTTGAAAGCGCCATCAACAAGCTGTTGATCCTGCACGCCGACCACGAGCAAAACTGCTCAACTTCGACGGTACGTGTGGTGGGCTCTTCCCAAGCCAACTTGTACAGCAGCGTCTCTGCCGGAATCGCCGCGCTCTGGGGACCGCTTCACGGCGGTGCCAACCAAGCGGTCATCGAAATGCTCGAAGCCATCCGAGAAGACGGTGGCGACTTGCAGAAGTGGATTGACAAGGCCAAGGACAAAAACGACTCATTCCGCCTCATGGGCTTCGGACACCGCGTTTACAAGAACTTCGATCCCCGTGCCCGCATCATCAAGAAGGCCGCGGACGAAGTCTTGGGCCAACTCGGCATCGACGACCCGGTCTTGGACATTGCAAAGCAACTGGAGCAGGTGGCATTGAATGATGAGTACTTTGTCCAGCGTGGCTTGTACCCGAACGTAGACTTTTACTCGGGCATCATCTACCGCGCTTTGAACATTCCGACGGACATGTTCACGGTGATGTTCGCCTTGGGGCGTTTGCCAGGTTGGATTGCTCAATGGAAGGAAATGGTCGAAAACCGGGAGCCGATTGGCCGTCCTCGTCAGGTATTCACCGGCTCGAAAGCGCGCAGCTTCGTGCCGTTGGCTGATCGCAAGTAAGATGAGCGCCGACTTGAAAGGCGGCGGGGTTGAACTGACCCTTGACAGCCATGGTGTTGGCACCGTCACATTCGGACATCCGGCGAGTAATTCATTGCCAGGCGCTGTGCTCGATGCCTTGGCCCACACCATCGATGAAGCATCGGGCAACGCCGATTGCAACGTCATCGTCCTCAAGTCGTGGGGAGACCGCGCATTTTGTGCTGGAGCGAGCTTCGACGAATTAATCGCCATTCAAAATGACGCCGAGGGCCTCGCGTTTTTCAGTGGATTTAGCAAGGTCATTCTGGCCATGCGTCGGAGCCCGAAATTCATCATTTGTCGGGTGCAAGGCAAGGCCGTTGGCGGTGGAGTTGGCATCGCAGCTGCGGCCGACTATGCATTGGCTACATCGTTTGCGAGCGTGAAGCTCTCGGAACTTGCCAT
Organism: uncultured Flavobacteriales bacterium; assembly: GCA_938003665.1. Classification (GTDB taxonomy): domain Bacteria; phylum Bacteroidota; class Bacteroidia; order Flavobacteriales_D; family Sanyastnellaceae; genus UA16. The sequence continues at coordinate 4,044 of CALKYI010000142.1, read as the reverse complement.
TGGCATCGGTCCTTTTGTTGTGGGACCAGCCGTTGAGCGCAAGATGGGCACCGCAGCCTTCACAGCCCTTGCCATCGATGCGGCAACCTGGTACGAAGCTCAATGGGCGAAAGAACAAGGACTCTATGCACAGGTATTCGATGACGCTGCGTCTATGGACGAAGCCACGGATGCGCTGGCGCAACGACTGGCAGCTTCCAACCCGGAGGCTATGGCGGAATTGAAGCGCGCGTTCTGGGCTGGGACCGACCACTGGGAATCCCTGCTGCCCGAGCGAGCGGCAATTTCAGGCCGTCTAGTGCTCAGCGATTTTACGCGAGAAGCCATCAATCGCTTCAAGGGAAAGTAATCCTACAGCTGTATTGACATGAAAAAGGGCGACATCGAGAGACGCCCTTTTTGATTGAGGTCCAGTTGCAATGCTTAGTGGATCAGCAAGCGCTTGGCGCCCTGCTGCTGCCCATTGCGCAGTACCACGTGGTAGAATCCGGTTTCTACACCGCTCAACTCAAACTGAACAGGCTGGCCATTCAGGGTGCGCTCGAAGCGGTTGATCAATCGACCGGAGGCATCGAGCAGCTCCACAACGGTCTTGCCATTCAAGCCTGTGCCGTTGATCCAGAACGCTCCGTTTGTTGGGTTCGGGTACACATCGAAGTCTACGGCTTGCAACTCGGCAATGCCCGTGACGTTGTCAACGGTCCCTTCGACGGTCGCAGTGCAGCCATTCGCATCGGTCACGGTCAAAACGTAGGTACCAGCGGAAAGACCCGTCAGGTCCTCGTCTGTGCTCTCAAATGCATCTGGACCTGTCCAAGCAAATTCATAGGGAGCCGTACCTCCTGTCACATCCACGTTAATTGTACCCGAGCCGTCGCCTTCGGTTTCATTCGTGGCGTCTGCACTGAGTTCAATGTCGCAGTAGTAGCAGCTGCCGTCGTCATCCGTGGCGTCCTCGTTGTAGTTCTCCGCTTCGGGATCGGTGCAACCGGCAACCTCCAATTCGTCGCACACGCCATCACCATCGGCATCATTCAGGCAGTTGCCTTCACAATCGTAGTACTCTTCAGCGTATTCGCACATGCCGTCATCGTCGGTCGCTGCAGCGTCATAGTTACAAGCCATTTCATCCGTGCAGCCGGCGATCTCCAATTCGTCGCAGACGCCGTCACCATCCGCATCATTCAGGCAGTTGCCTTCACAATCATAGTACTCATCCGCATATTCGCACATGCCGTCATCATCGGTCGCGGTAGCATCGTAGTTGCAAGCCATTTCATCGGTGCAACCAGCAATCTCCAATTCGTCGCAGACACCATCACCATCGGTATCGTTCAGGCAGGTACCGTCGCAGTTGTAGAATTCCTCGGCGTATTCGCACATGCCGTCGTCATCGGTCGCAGTCGCATCGTAGTTGCAGGCCAAGGCGTCCGTACATCCCGCAACTTCGAATGGATCGCAGATCCCGTCTCCATCGGTATCGGCCAAGCAGTTGCCATCGCAGTCATAACCAGCTGCAGGGAAATCACACGAACCATCGTTGTTGGTCGCATCCACATCGTAGTTGCACGCTGCTTCATCGGTGCATCCTTCTACCTCCAGTTCGTCGCACACACCATCACCGTCCATATCCATCAGGCAGTTTCCGTCGCAATCGTAATAGGCAGCTGGGAATTCGCACGAACCGTCTTCGTCGGTAGCGTTCATGTCGTAGTTGCAGGCAGCTTCATCCATGCATCCAGCGACTTCCAATTCGTCGCACACCCCATCCCCGTCCATGTCCATCAGGCAGTTGCCATCGCAGTCGTAGTAGGTTTCTGCGTACGTGCAAGAGCCGTCGTCACCGGTGGCATCCGCATCATAGTTACAGGCCGCTTCGTCCGTGCAGCCCAAGCAGCTGTAATCGCATGAACCGTTGTCCACGGTGAAAATCGGATCGTAGTTGCACGCCCCTTCATCGGTACATCCAACGCAGGAGGTGTAGTCGCATGAACCATCTTCCTGCAACGCGTCTGGGTCATAGTTACAAGCCGATGGGTTGGTGCACCCTTCGTTGCAGCTGTAATCGCATGTGCCGTCCTCGTAAATCGCGTTTGGATCGTAGTTGCAAGCGGTATCGTCTGTGCACCCTGAACACGACAAGTAATCGCATGTACCGTCATCGTCCGTGGCGTCCATGTTGTAGTTGCAAGCAAATGAATCAGTGCAACCAGCAACCTCCAATTCGTCGCAAATGCCATCGCCATCGACGTCACTCACGCAGTTGCCATCGCAATCATAGTACGTTTCAGCATACACGCATGATCCATCGTCTTCCGTGGCTTCCAAATCATAGTTGCAGGCCGTCTCGTCCGTGCAACCGCCCGACGCAGTAGAAGGACTGAAGGTTCCCGTGCCGCAGAAGTCATAAGTGAAGTACAAGCTTGCTGAGCCCACACCGTTCTCAAAGACCTGAACGTTGATGGTGCCGCAGATCTCGCCTGCGGTTGTCATCTGCAAGAACAGCACGCGCATGTTTTCATCGGGCAATCCATTGGGGGCACCATTCAAAACGTACCAAGCCCCTCCCACTGAAGAATCAATGACGACGTTTTGGCCATCTAAAGTCGAACCCGAAGCGAAACATTCAACAAAGGGTTGGGCCGGATCTTCCAACGTAGAAATAGCCACTTCATCCCCAGTTTCTTGCTGATCAATTCCGATGGTCACCCAGCTATCCGCCGCCAATTCCGGGAAAAATGCCAAGAAGGCCGGATTGATGTTACTCGCAGTAGCCCCTCCAAATCCACTGTTGAAGAAGGAATTATCGGAGGTTGAAATCAGCAATGGCGCTGTATCCCCGCCGTAAATGGACGACAAGAAATCGTCTGTGTTGACCATGTCGATGTACATGCGGTACGTCGTGAGACCAGGCACGATATCCGTTGCATGCTCCTCAAGCGTCAATGTGTATTCTTGGGCGGATGCCACAGAGAAAAAGCCGAAGATTACCGGCACAAAAAATGCGCGTAGAAATCCCTTCATAGTTCTTGGTAGGTTTAGTGTGTGCTGCAATTTAATTCGAAATAGAAAAAGTCGGACGTTGCCGCCCGACTCTCTCTCTCAATTTTGCCAACACGATGGTTTATCGGTTGACCAGTACTTTCTCTTGACGCACCAGCGTCCCATCGGAAACGCGGATGATGTATTGACCTTTAGCTAGTTGCAATACCGGCACCTTCAGTGGTTGGCCGATGGATCCATCAGTTTGCTGCCAAACGATGCGGCCTGCAATGTCAAAAAGCTCCACGGTCAATGGCACATGCTGAGCCGAAACTTCCACATTGATCCAATCCGTTGCGGGGTTCGGATAGACATGGAACGTCCAAGCATCGCCGAATTCAGTGACACCCACGATGGTTTCCACCACAATTTCAAACGATTGGACGCTGCATCCGTTGGCATCGGTCACTTCCACCTGGTAGGTACCCGGGTTTAAACCCGCCAGGTCCTCTTCTGCGGAAGTAAACGTTCCGTCCAACTCAATCCAAGCAAACGTGTAAGGCTCGGTTCCGCCGCTCACGGAGATGGCGATGCTACCTGCCGCGCCATTTTCAGGGGATCCCACAACCTCATCGAGCAACACAACCAGCGGCTCGGGTTCCGACACTTCGAATGACACCGTATCCGCACAACCCATTTCGTCTGCAACCACGACCTCGTAGAATCCGCCCGAGAGACCGGTAAATACCGAATCAGCCTGTTGAACGTTCAGTGGAAGCAACGTGAACATCACTTCACTGGAGTCTGGCATCGCCCCGGTTGCCGATACGGAAACCTCACCATCCGCAGCTTCCGCGCAACTTACATGGGTCACATCGACCGATGCACTCAAAGCACAGAAAAGGCATGATTCATCGTCATCCGTTGCCACCTCACTGTAGTTCAAGGCCATTGGATCCGTGCACCCCAAAATTTCAAGCTCGTCGCACACCCCATCGCCGTCGGCATCGTTCAAGCAAGCATCGTTGCAATCGTAATAGGGTTCAGCATACTCGCACTCCC
>CALKYI010000141.1 GCA_938003665.1 uncultured Flavobacteriales bacterium | reverse complement strand
ACACCGGGTGGGTGTAGCTGAAGCCCTTCGGCGTGAGGCGGTTGTCCTTGAGCGAGGAAGCGGCACGTTCCAGCACGTTGGTGGGGTTGCCTTCCACATCGGCTGCTACCAATTCATAGATCTGCACCTGCATCGGGTCATTGATGACGGTGTGATGCGGCTCGTATTCCGCCAATCCGCTCTCGTCAACACCGGTAATGCTGCCGTTCTCCCATCCGCCGCTGTGCCAAATGACCTCGCCGTTCTGGGAAGCCTTGACTTCGATCCAGGCGCGCCGCGCCGGGTAGCCCGATGGGAATTTGTGTCCGGCCTTGTTGGTTAACTGCACTTCGCAGGTGGCGCCCCACGCATCGACCCAGTCGCCCATGGTGACATTGAGGTCGACCGTCTCGTTACGCAGCATGTCGCGCGTCCTTTGAATCGTTGAGTCAAACAACGCCGTTTCCGTCTCCAATCCCAGCGCTTCGGTGTTGTCGCGCATGATTTCGAGCATCTGGGCGTTGCCCCCTACGAGCGAGTGCAGGCCGTAGGGCGTGCGCGGCTCCAGGAATACGTAGCCGGAGCTGATGATGACCGGATCGTCGATGCGCGGCATGTGGCATGTGTTGCACGTGGCCGGCTCTTCGCCGTCTGGTGCGTACGTGGAATTCAGCCATTCGTGGTAGGTGGCCTGCTCCACGTAATCGATGCCCGTGTAGTTTCCTTCGAGGTCGGTGGCGTGCGTTACCAAGGTGTGGCACCCGGCGCAGACTTCGCCGTTGGGCACGTGTTCACCATAGAGCGGCTTGTAAAACGCGTACTGCATCATCGGCAGCTCGTACAGCGGCGGCTCGTCCTTTCCTGCCCCGTAAGGCCCATACGCTTTGTACGTGTGGACGAACATGTCAGCATTGAACTCGAGGCTGTCGTCAAATTCGAGGTTGCCGCTGTGGGTGTTGCCGGCCGTCGGGGCTTGCTGGTGGCACGCTACACAACTCACACCGTCGAGCGCCAAGCTGTCCTGCACGAGCGCGGCCATGGTGTAATGCGGCTCTCCATCGTGGTGGGCGGCAAAATGCCCCATCGGCGCGTGGCACGAGGTGCATTTGTCTTCCAGTTCCAATTGGTGCTCGGGGTTGACCAATACTTCGTGCCGCACCTTGGCCCGCCAAAACGGATCCCGGGCCGAGTTGGCCATGAGGGTGCTGCGCCAATAATCCGTCACGTTGACGTCCCATCCTTCGGGCATGGGCTGCGCCGGGAAGGTCTGTCCGGCAATGCTTGCGAAGCTATTGGGATCCTTGCCATGGCAACCGGCGCACTTACCGCTGCCGGTAAACAAGGTGTTGGACGTATCGGGCAAACCACCATACGCCGAGCGGAATTCCGCGGTATGGTAAGGTCGGCCATCTTGGTGCCAATGCTCAGGGCGGTCGATTGCCCCCATCAGCCCCAGCGACACCAAGGCCGCTCCCAATCCTATCCAAGCAATCGATTTCATGTCGTGCAGGTGTAACAGCCAAAATACCGATTTCGTTGCAAAAAGTGGGGATTTTTGTCACCGCTCGCTCATCGGCGGGTCCAACTGCTTCGCGCAGCGGCGTTTACTGGATGACGATTTCTTTGATGAGCGGACGGCCGAGTTCCTCGTTGAGGAGGTCAACCATCTTGCCTTTGGCCATCATCAGCTCCTCCTTAAGCGGGCCGCTGTCCAGTTTGACCCAGAGTTTACCATCCATCTGCAAGCGCAGCGAACGGGTTTGTTTTTCGACAAACACCCCAAAGACCACACCCCACGCCTTGACTACATCCACTTCGTCCAGCTTGCCCTGCATGCGATGGGCTCGGATGAATTGTTGGATGGCCGCCTTCAGCGGTTTGGCATCATTGCGCTCCATGCTCCGAAGGTAATGGATTTGCTTCCACATCGTCGGCGCGCCGAACCGTGCCTGCCTTCACCTCATAAACGCGCACATCGGCACCGGTCTCGCGGAACATGCCCGGGATGCGACCAAGGTCAGTGTCGGTGATGAATACCTGGCCAAATTCTCCGGCCGTGACCCAGCGCATAAGCGCCTGCACCCGCTTGTCGTCGATTTTGTCGAAAATGTCGTCCAGCAACAAGATGGGCTTGACGCCCGTGGCTTTTTCGATGTACGCCAACTGCGAGAGGCGCAAGGCGATGAGGAAGGACTTCTGCTGGCCCTGTGAACCGAACTTTTTGATGGGGTGCTCTCCCAAGTCAAACGCCAAGTCGTCCTTGTGGATGCCACGTGTGGTCCGTCGAAGGCGGCGATCGTC
>CALKYI010000140.1 GCA_938003665.1 uncultured Flavobacteriales bacterium | reverse complement strand
CACCGTATTGTACAGCGTCGCGCGACTTACTCGGTATTCCTTCGTCTGCATGGTGGCAAACAAGGCCTCGATGTCGAAGTGCCCGTCGAAGTCGTAAATCTCCTTCAGGATGGCAAAGCGCTCCGGCGTCTTGCGGTGGCCGTTTTGCTCGAGGTAGGCTTCGAACAAATCGCGTACTTGGTTGCTCACTTCAACGGGTTTCATCGCGGTGACTTTGCTTCGAAGATAGGGTCAAAGTTGGTCCAGCAGCGCCTTAAGGCTGTCTTCCACCGCCTGCTTCGTCGTGTCGATTTCGATGAAATTGGCAAGCGGCGCCTCGTAGTCTTTGGCGTGCTTGTCCTCCCGTCCGCGCTGCTCGGTGGTGTGCACATAGACCTCCGTGACCTGAGCGTGCGCCTTCAATTCTTCCCGGATATCCCGGTACGGGGCGACCAACGACACCACCACGGTGCGCCTTTGGTTTTGCAGGTAGTGCGCAATGGTTTGCGCCCGACGGATGTTCGCTTCCCGTCCCGCGCGGCTGTAGTCGGCGTTCGCAGTGAGCGCCCGCAGGTCGTCCCCGTCCACGTGGAAGGGTTCGGTGCCTTGGTCGCGCAGGTGCGCGATGAGGGCCTTAGCGAGGGTCGTTTTGCCGTGGCCGGGTTGGCCGGTGAACCAGAAAATCATGGGCAATTAACTGATGAATCCCGCGGCGACGGTCAAATTGGTGCCAGGGTCGATGAGGATAAACGAGCCGGTCGTGCGGTTGCGGCGGTAGTCGTCGGCCAGCAAGGGCGAAGCAGTGCGCAAGCGAATGCGGGCGATGTCGTTCATGCCGATGTGCTTCTCCTCCTCGTTGCGGTGGAGGGTGTTGATGTCCACTTTGTAGAGCACTTCGCGGATCATGGACTTGATTTCGGTGGTGCCGTGCCGGACGATGTAGCGCACGCCGGGGTTCAACCCTTCCTCGCCCATCCAGCAGATTTGGGCATCGAGTTCTTGCACGCTTTGGGGTTGGTTGTTTTCGCGGACCAACATGTCCCCGCGCGACAAATCGATGTCATCCTCCAACGTGATCGTCACGCTCTGCGGCGGGAATGTCCGTTCCACAGCCTCGGTCCCAACGAAGATTTCCTTGACGCGGGACTGCATGCCGCTGGGCAAGCCCACGACCTCGTCGCCCACCTTGAAGACGCCCGAGGCGACGCGACCGGCATACCCGCGGAAATCACGTGCTTCGTCGGTTTGGGGCCGGATGACGTATTGGATGGGGAAGCGGCAGTCCTGCAAGTTTCGGTCGCTGCCGACGTGTACTTCTTCCAGGTGGCTGAGCAACGTGCCGCCTTCGTACCAGGGCATGTTGGCCGATGATTCCACCACGTTATCGCCCAACAGCGCGCTGATCGGAATGAACTTGATGTCTGGGATGTCCAGCCGCGAGGAGAAATTACGGTAGGCAGAGGTAATGCTTTGGTAGGTGTCCTCGTCAAATTCAACGAGATCGATCTTGTTAACGCACACAACGAAGTGCTTGATGCCCAAGAGCGATGCGATGAAGCTGTGCCGGTGGGTCTGTTCAACGAGGCCGTGTCGGGCATCGATTAGGATGATGGCGAGGTCGGCCGTGGAGGCGCCGGTCACCATGTTGCGCGTATACTGCACGTGCCCGGGCGTGTCGGCGATGATGAACTTGCGGCGCGGCGTCGCAAAGTAGCGGTACGCCACGTCGATGGTGATGCCTTGCTCACGCTCCGCGCGCAGCCCGTCGGTAAGCAAGCTCAGATCCGCATTCTCGAGGCCTTTCTTGCGGCTGGAGTTCTCGACGGCCTCCAATTGGTCTTCAAAAATGCTCTTGCTGTCGTAGAGCAGGCGGCCGATGAGCGTGCTTTTGCCGTCGTCCACGCTGCCCGCAGTGGTGAAGCGGAGGAGGGAGTTTTGATTGGTCGTGCTCATCAGAAATACCCTTCTTTTTTGCGGTCCTCCATGGAGGTCTCGCTGCGTTTATCGTCGACTCGGCCGCCGCGCTCGGTGATGCGGGTGGCAGCCACTTCGGCGGTGATCTTTTCCAAGGTGTCCGCGTCGCTTTCAATTGCCCCCGTGATGGTCAAATCCCCCAACGTCCGGAACCGCACGCGCATCTGCTGGGGCGTTTCACCGTCGCGGTGGGGCAGGTGCTCGCTGTGGGCCAAAATGACGCCGTCGCGTACCACGCAGGTGCGGTCGTGGGCGAAGTACAGACTCGGCAGCGCGATTTGCTCGCGGGTGATGTAATTCCAAATGTCCAGCTCGGTCCAGTTGTTG
>CALKYI010000139.1 GCA_938003665.1 uncultured Flavobacteriales bacterium | reverse complement strand
GAAGCCGAAGCCAGGGCCGGGTGGATTGAGGAATTTAACAATGAATAACACACACCTGAAACGGAACAATACGGCATCGGATCGTTCGTTTACAGAAGCACCTTACCGTTTGACCCCGAACGATTCTGGCATTACTTCCAAACTCGCTTCCCATCCAATATCATTCGGAGCAAAGGCTTGTTCTGGATTGCATCCCGTCCGGACCAGGCATTGATTTGGGGACAGGCGGGCGGCTCAATCCGGACGGACAGTGCCGGTGTTTGGTGGTGCAGCATGCCGTTCTCCAAGCGCATCCAATTTCTTTCCTTCATCGAAAATCAAGATGAAATCGAAGCTGCTTGGGACCCTACGTTTGGCGATCGAAAGACTGAAATCGTCATCATCGGCCAAAACTTAGACGAGGCCCAAATCCGACAAGAATTGGACGCTTGCCTTGTGCCGTTGGATCGGCTCCACGAAAACTGGCAATTGGGCTTCCAAGATGAGTGGCCCGTGGAACGCAGCGTTCCGTTGTAGCACCGAATCCGAGCTCACCCCCTTGCCTTCATCGGCTGGATGCGCCAATAAGTGAGCGATCGCCATACCCACTCGACCGGGCCGAAAGCGTAGCGGTCCATCCACCATTTCGACGTGATGATTTGCACCACCCAGATAGGGACAATGACGAGCCACAGCTGCGCACGATCCAACGTCCCGAACATTCCAAAGCCGTGGCCGTACATCAAGGTCGTGCAGATGACAGTTTGCGCGAGGTAGTTGGTCAGTGCCATTCTTCCCACAGGAGCAAGCCACCGCTCCAGCCCATGCCTTGCTTCGCCACCGCAAAGCCAGAGGATGCCCCCCATATAGCCCAATACGAGGAACACCATCCCCATGCTTCTGAAGAACCCTCCATCGAAAAACACCTCCATCGCCCATTCGTGGGTTTGGCTGTAATGAAAGCCCCACCCTGTGATGGCCAAGCCCAACACCAGACCGATGAGCGCAAGCCCTCCGTTCCACCTCTGGCCCCTGCTGCCGTTCAAAACGCCTGCCTTGTACAGTCCCATGCCGAGTAGCATCATCGCGGTCGCACGGAGGGCTATCATGGGGAGGTACTCGGTTTGCAACGTAATGGCGCCGGGAACGCGGACCGTCATTTGGTCCATCCACGTTCCGCGCATGGCCGCCACCTCTTGGGCGATGGCCGCACTGCTCGGCGTCCAAAACTCCGCGAATTCAGCTATGTCCGCCTCCGTCCAATACGGCACCGACCACCACATCATGGCATCCATCGAAAGCAACAGCAACACGCTCGCACCCGATGCGATGAACAGCTTGCGCGCGCTCCATTTGCGAAAGAAGAACAGCCACACCGAGCAAATGGCATAGGTAACCAAAATGTCCCCCACCCAGAGGAGGTAGGCATGTAGCATGCCGAAGACCAAAAGCCACCCGTTTCGCCTCATGTGAAATGCCCATGCAGAGCGCCCTTTCCCCTC
>CALKYI010000138.1 GCA_938003665.1 uncultured Flavobacteriales bacterium | reverse complement strand
TTGCTGTTTCACTTGCCTGAAATTCCGGGATTCACGGCGGGGCCTCAGGGCCTATTGCTCTACCTAATTTTCCTCGTAGGCATCAACGATGTCTTGCAGTTCGGCTGGGGCAAAACAATTGGGCAGCGCGCAGTGCTTCCAAAGGTCAGCCCCAACAAGACGTGGGAGGGACTCATCGGCGGGGTGTTGTCGGTGACGCTTATTGCGGTGGCGCTTCGATTCCTGACACCACTGGAAGCTTGGGAAGCGGCCTTTACCGGGTTCTGCGTGGCCGTGGCGGGCTTTATGGGGGACGCCATTGCCTCGGGAATCAAACGCGATTTGGGCATCAAAAACTCCGGGAATGCCATCCCCGGGCATGGGGGATACTTGGATCGGTTGGACGGGTTTTCAGCGGCGGCGGCCCCGTTTTTTCACCTCATCTATTTTTTCGGAGTAACGACCGCGGGCTAACTTGCTAGCATGCCCGCCAGAAAAATCGATGCCGCCCTGTTCAACGCCCACGTTCCGAGTGGGCGCCGGTGGCTGCTTTGGTTCCTGTATAAGGTGCTGTGGCGGACGGTTTTCGGGCTCGTAATCGGTCTGCGTTATGTGTGGGCCAAAGCCCCACACCCCGACGGACCGGTGATTTACATCGCCAACCACAACAGCCACCTCGACGCCATGTCGCTGATGACCATTGTGCCCTCGCACCGGATTCACCTCACGCATTCGGTGGCGGCCCAGGATTTCTTCGGCCGTTCGGGATTTCGCAGCTGGTCGATGAAAAACCTCGTCAACGCCGTCCTGATTTCACGGACGAAGGAAGAGCGCAACGTGGATCCGATTGAATTGCTGGATGCTATGCTCAGGCAAGGGCACAGCCTCATTCTATTCCCCGAAGGCACCCGGGGCGTACCCGGGGTGATGGCGGATTTCAAGCGCGGTGTGGGGCACCTGGCTTCCCGTCATCCGGACATCCCTGTCATCCCTGTTTACCTGGATGGCTTATACCGCAACCTGCCCAAGGGCCGCACGATGATCGTTCCGTTCGGCGGTACGCTGGTCATGGGCGAGGCGTTGAACTTCCCAGCGGGAACCACCGTGGATGCCATCACCGAAAAGGCGCAAGAGGCCATTGAATCCATGGCACAAGCTTTACTTGACGAAAACAAAATCCCCTCATCTCACCCCGAATGAAACACGTTGCTCTCATCCTCATGATGGCCGCATTGGCACCTCGACTTTCTGCCCAGGCTTGCGTTGATTCTACCCTCATTGATCCTGATGTGTTGTGCCCCGCACTGTGGGCGCCGGTCTGTGGGTGCGATGGGGTGACGTACAGCAATGACTGCTGGGCGACGTACTACGGAGGTGTGACTTCCTGGGTGGACGGCGAGTGCACTGGGACGGCGACAGACTGCGTGGACTTGGGCGGCGTGGATTTTGGGTTCTGCGATATGGCCATGGGTGTCGTGATGTACAACGGCAGCTGCACGTACTTGTCTGGGTGCGGATGGGTTGTGGACGAAGTCGATTACAGCGTGTATTCCTTCGCGAGCATGGAGGATTGCCAAATGAGCTGCAACGCGGCGACCGAATGCATCGATCCTTCGCTCGCGGATCCATTGATTGATTGCAACATCTTCGATCCTGCGCCTGTGTGCGGATGTGACAGCCTAAGCCATTTCAATGAGTGCGTGGCGACGTACGTGGACTTTGTGAGCGCATTTGAGTCCGGAGCATGTCCCGGCTATTGTTACGATGAGGACCGGGTACAGCCTGAGATGGGCTGCCCAGAAAACGAAGACCCCGTCTGCGGATGCGATAGCATCACTTATTCCAACCCGTGCAACGCGTGGTACTACGGCGGCATTGCCCAGTGGACGCCCGGACCGTGCGAGACGAACTGGGTAGACGACTGGGACATCCCTGAGCTGCTGGTGGCTCCCAATCCCGCGACCGATCGCTTGACGTTGAGCGGATGGAACCCCGCTGCTCCTGTCCAATTGCGCGTGGTGGCGCTTGACGGACAGACGGTCGCGGAGGAGTTTGTTCAAGCCCGCCAAATACACATGGACGTTCACGGGTTGGCCCGTGGCCTGTATGTGATTCAAGCGCAACAAAACGGTTTCCCTGCTGTTCATCAACTGTTCATCCTCGAATAGACAGCAACATGATCCGAGTGGCGTGGAACGCCGATTACGCGCACGCGTTGCCCGAGGGGCATCGCTTTCCGATGGAGAAATACGAGTTGGTGCCCGAGCAATTGGTGCACGAAGGCACGCTGTCTGAATCCCAGTTTTTTTCGCCGACGCCGCTGAATGATGAGGAGGTACACCAGGTGCACGACCCGGAGTACTGGGCCAAGCTCAAGGCAGGCCAGCTGTCGCGCCAGGAAGAACGGCGCACGGGTTTTCCATGGTCGGAGGCGTTGGTCAATCGCGAGGTGATGATCATGGGAGGCACGGTCGAATGTGCTCGGCACGCTTTCGAATCGGGCGTGGCCCTCAATATTGCCGGTGGCACCCACCATGCGTATCGGGACCGCGGCGAGGGATTTTGCCTGCTCAACGATTTTGCGCTCGCTGCCGCCGCCCTGCTCGACGAGGGCCGGATTGAGCGGGCGTTGATCGTGGATCTGGACGTCCACCAGGGCAACGGCACCGCGAAGATTTTTGAAGGCGACCCGCGGGTGTTCACGTTCTCGATGCACGGCGCCGGGAACTATCCCATGCACAAGGAGGCGAGCGATCTCGATGTGGGCCTTCCTGAAGGGAACGATGACCGCCAATACCTGCAGCTGCTCGATCCGCACTGGCCGCGCTTGCTCGATGAGGTGGAGCCGGACATGGTATTCTACCAATGCGGGGTGGACATCCTCGAGACCGATAAATTGGGCCGGCTGGGCGTTTCTTCCGAAGGTTGTGCAGCGCGCGACCGGCGCATTCTCGAGCGCTGCCACGCGGATGAGGTGCCGGTTGTTTGCAGCATGGGCGGCGGGTATTCCCCCGACATCTGGCACATCGTGGAGGCCCATTGTAACACCTTCCGCATCGCGCACGAGCTGTGGGGTTGAGGCGTTGGGGATTGTGCTAAATTGGTCGAGAAGAATCTGACCATGCAAAAACTGAAATTGACCCTTTGGGCGAGCGCATTCGCCCTGTTCCTTGCTGGATGTGCAGCGAGCCAATCCGCTGGACGTACGAAAGACGGGCCTACCCGTGTCGCGCTGGAGACGCGCTTTGGTACGATGACCATCGAGTTGTTTGATGATACCCCAGCGCACCGGGACAACTTCATCAAACTCGTGCAGGAAGGGTTTTACAACGATCTGTTGTTCCACCGGGTCATCAAAGACTTCATGGTCCAAGGCGGCGATCCCACAAGCCGCGGTGCAGCACCCGGTACCCGTTTGGGCACCGGCGGCCCCGGCTACACGATTGAAGCGGAAATGGACTCCACACACCTGCACCTCAAAGGGGCGC
>CALKYI010000137.1 GCA_938003665.1 uncultured Flavobacteriales bacterium | reverse complement strand
GCATGTTTGTGCCGATCCCGTTTCCTACAACGAGCAGTGCACCGGTTGTTTCGAGGGCGTTGTATTGTCCGATTGCGGTCCCGTTTTCTTGATCGGCGACCACTTCGTAACCAGCCGCGAATGAGGCGGTGGCCGCAGCGGTGCTGTTGCGTCCGATGGAGCGGCTGTAGAGGCCTGTGGCTGAAGTGGCAAATCCGCCCGCATGGCTCGCGTATCCTTCGGCCAAGGTTTGAAATCCTTCCGCGTGGGATAAATCGCCGGTGGCTTGTGCATTCTGTCCTTCGCTGTGGGATGCGGAGCCGCTGGCCTCTGTTTGGCGCCCTTCGGCGTGCGAATACAAGCCCGTCGCATCGGTCAGGTACCCCTCTGCGTGTGCTGAAGTGCTGCTGGCCTCCGTTCCATAGCCTTCCGCGTGGGTGTAATTGGCGGTGGCCTGGGAGGAGTAGCCTTCTGCATGAGCGGTCAACGCCGTGGCCGAACTGAGCATGCCTTCTGCATGACTCGCTGTTCCACTCGCTGTGGTTCCTTCGCCTTGAGCACTGGAGCACGTGGCGCTGGCGGTGGTCAATCGGTTTTGGGCGTTGCTGAATGCACCGCTCGCAGTGGTGTTGGTGCCGGAAGCATGGGCGTATGTGCCATTGGCTGCTACACCAAACCCTTGGGCAAATTCTTGTTGGATTCGAATGGATGTCTGCACCCAAGCGAAATTTTCATTGCCGATGGTCGAGTCCTGGATGGCTGAAAGGCCCAATGAATCCCGGGCTGCTGCGGCCGAACTTGCCCCGGTGCCTCCGAAGTCAATGGGGATGACGCCGGTCGGGGTGAAATCCTCACCGTAGTAGGGCAAAAATGTCAGGAGATCATTAACGTCGATAGAGCCGCTGTTGTCACTGTCCGGGTTGTAAGGAAGTCCACTTCCCAGGGTTTCTTGTCCAAAGGCAACGGATTGGACGAACACAAGGACAAAGGCAAGGGTGAAGAAATGCAGGGTTGAACGCATGGCGCGAATTTTCAATCAATTTACGAAGCAACAGCCGAGGAAGCCAATTCGTTCCCACGCAGTAACTGGGGAGGTATGGGGTCAGTGCTGAACTGCCCAACGCAGGGTCTCACGGATACCTTGGCACTCTGCGCGGATGAGGTAGTACCCGGAGGCCAGTCCTTCTGCCGAGATCAGCACACGTTGTTCCGTTCCGTCGCTTCCAAACATGGAATTCAGCGGTCGTACCCGTTTGCCTGTCAAATCAAAAACTTCCAATGTGAGCTGTTCGTCATGGGGCACATGGACGGTGAGGACAGAAGAAGAGGATGTAGGATTCGGAGCCAAATTCCCGAGCAATGACGCATGTTCAATGTTGATGGCCTCTGCAGTGGCTTGGCGGCTTGCTGGCGCTTTGTCGGCGCGTGGTTTCTTCACCGGAGACAAAGGCGCTTCGGGGCAGGACTCGCCATCGAATGTCAAGGTCTGAACGAAAGAACCCACGTTTCCAGTGCAATCCGTTCCAGAGTACGTTCGCTCGATGGTAAAGGGCTCTCCGGGTGCTGTGACCGGGTCGCCAAAGACGATGGCATCCGACCATGTTGCATCAACGGCTTCTCCGCAGCCGTCTTCAAACAGGAACGCACACGGGGCCGGCAATGCCGTCTCGCCGGGGATTTCCTCCAATCGTCCGGACGTCTCCCGCATGGCCTGAGCCCACCGTGACGTCGAATCGGCGATCAAGAGCACATCCAGCCCCATCTGTCGATAGTATTCACCCAACGTGATCCCCGTGTAAATCGACGCTTCCCGAGCCGCCACAGGCATGGACGACGTATTGCAGACGATGATCGTTCGATCGATCAATTTGCCGCCGGTATGGGGATCTTCCATTTCTGAGAACTCGGTGATCGTTTCCA
>CALKYI010000136.1 GCA_938003665.1 uncultured Flavobacteriales bacterium | reverse complement strand
ACTTCACGGCCGATGTTGTCGCAGGATGCGAACCGATGGTGAGCACGTTTACCAATGCGAGCACGAACGGCGACCTGTACATCTGGAACTTCGGCGACGTGATGTTGCCCGGTTTGGTCGACAACAACGCGACCGTTCAGCACTCGTTCACCGCTGAAGCTACCGATGCGCCTTCCGTCTACAACGTGACGTTGCTCGCAATCGATGACCTGGGCTGCAGCGATGAGCGCACGCTCACTGTTGAGGTGAACCCCGCACCGGCCTTTGAATTGGCCTTGGACGCAAACGAAGCGTGCTCGCCATTGGCCTTGACCATGCCCAACATGGTTGACGCGGCGACGACGTACTGGGACTTTGGTGATGGTTCATTCTCCAACGAAGCCACGCCCACTCATTTCTGGACCAACGATACAGACGAATTGGTGAACCACACCATTTCGTTCCAAGGTGCGAATGCCTTCGGATGCGAAGGCACAGCCACAGCAAGCGTAAGCGTTAAGCCACAGCCACAAGCGATCTTCTCAACGGATGAAGAAATGGGATGTGCTCCATTCACCATTGACATTTCCAATGAGAGCCAATCAGCAGATGCCTTCGACTGGAACTACGGCAACGGCGACGCTTTGCAAATGGATACCCAAGACGCACATGCCTACACGTATGCAGGTGCTGATGAACCTACCGAATACACCTTGACGCTCACCGCGACGCACGCGCTGGGTTGTGTGGACACGGTGACCAAGACCGTTACGGTTTTGCCAGAGGTCAATGCTGCTTGGGCAGGTGAAACCGTTGGATGTGCTCCCTTTGAGACTGTGATTGAATACACAGGTACGGAGGCGTCAAGCGTCGCATGGACGATCGACGGCGCAGCCGCAGCCACTGGCAACGCAGCAACCTTTGCTCTTGAAGGAGCCGCGGGCAGCGCCACCGCACACACCATCGAAATCGAAGCCATTTCCGAATTCGGTTGTGCTGGAAGCACTGCCTTCGAAGTGACGGTCAACCCCACTCCCGTCGTAAGCTTGAGCGCATCATCCGATGCAACGTGCTCGGGTGACGCTTGGAATGTGGTGTACGACGCGCAATACGCGGACGACATCAACCTCACCATGAACGGCATGGGGCTGGACTTGGCGTCTGAATTGGAATTCACTTCGGAGAATCCGGCTTCTGAAGATGCCATCTCCACCTTGGTGTTGACGGCCTCAACCGACTTGGGTTGTGCAGCTGCGATGGCCATTGAACACACCGTTCACCCTCAGGTAACGGCCAACTTTGATCTGCCAGTGAGCGCCTGCACCCCAATGGAGGTGGCCTTCAACAACACCTCAGTACAAGCTACGGCTTCTACGACTTGGAATTTCGGTGACGGAACGACTTCGGATGCCTTGAACCCCGCCCACACGTTCGAAGCATTGGGCACCGAGGATGCGCAGTACAACGTAACCCTCGTGGCGGTAAATGCTGCGGGTTGCGCGGATACCACAGTCCAGGTGATCGAAGTTTGGGGTCAGCCAGAAGCGGCATTGACCATGGTAGAAGCCGAGGGCTGCTACCCCGTTGACGTCACGTTTGAGAACGCGAGTGCCGGTCACGCGACCACTGCATGGTCCTACGGCAACGGCGAATACAGCGTCATTGCAGACTCCGTGCACACGAAGACGTTCTTCAACCCCACCGACGAACTCGTGGTTTACACCACGGAAATCACCGTCAGCAATGCACACGGTTGCACATCAACCGACGCTGTTGACGTGGAGGTTGGACCGTACTTGAACGCTCAGTTTGACGTGGTTGCACAGGGCTGCACACCCGTGGAAGCCAACATCATCAACCAATCGGAAGGTGCGGCCGCGTTCATCTGGAACTTCAACGACGGATCAGCGCCTTCGAATGAAGCGAACCCGACCCACACGTTCGTGAATGCAACAGGTGAGGATGTGACCTACCAGGTTGAACTCATCGCCATGAGTGCATACGGTTGCGCGGATACCGTCGCTGTAGGCGTTGAGGTATACGCGACTCCTACCGCCGAATTCACCGTGAGCCCCGCCATCCAGACGTACCCGAATACCACGGTTGGCATCAACAACTTGAGCGCCGCCTCTTCGAGTGCCATCCAGCACTGGAGCTTTGGCGACGGCGCTGAAGTGGCGACGGATCAGCCGATCTTCCACACCTACAATTCGTGGGGGACGTACAACGTAACGCTGTTGGTTGACAACGGATTCTGTGCCGATGCGCACACGGAAGTGATCACCATCCTGTCTCCAAACCCCGTGGCGAGCTTCACGGGAAGCGGCAGCGGTTGCGCGCCGTTGGCAGTGGATTTCGAAAACCACTCCAGCCACGGAGCGCAGTACATCTGGGACTTTGATGACGACGTCATGACGTCTGAGGAGTCGCCAACGCACGTGTTCACGCGTCCAGGTGTGTACAACGTCTCGTTGACCGTGATCGGTTACGAAGGCCAGGAAGAGCAGATCATTCAGTACGGCGCCGTTGAGGTGTTCCCGTCGGCCTCTGCTGCCTTCGTGAACAGCCCAACCGAAGTCATCGTTCCCGACCAGCCAGTCGACTTTGTGAACCTGTCTGATGTCGATGCGACAGAATTCTTCTGGGACTTCGGTGATGGCCAGTTCAGCACCGACAAGGACCCGATCCACTTCTACACCGAGCCCGGCATCTACACCGTGAGCTTGACGGCCAACAACAGCTTCAATTGCCCCACCACTTACACGTTGGAGCACGCTGTGGAGGCGACTGTGGGTGGATTCATGGAATTCCCAACTGCGTTCACACCCAACACCGGTGGTTCGAACGGCGGATACTACGACCCCAACGCGTTGGACAACGACGTGTTCCACCCGCACCACATGGGCATCGTGGACTACGAGTTGGTCATTTTCAATAAGTGGGGAGAATTGCTCTTCCGCTCCACCGATCCTTACATCGGCTGGGACGGCTACTTCCAAGGACGTATCGTTCGCCAGGACGTGTATGCGTGGAAGGCGAGCGCAACCTTCAGCAGTGGATACCGTACCACTCAAGCAGGGGATGTAACCCTCATCAAATAAACCGAAATGAAGCACTTGAATATCACCTCAGCTATGAAAGCGATTTGCACACTCATCCTCGCCTTCGGCTTGACCATTGGGCAAGCGTGGAGCCAGGACCTGCGGTACACGCAGTACAATGCGATTCCAACGAGCATCAACCCTGCCTTCGCCGGTTCTATGGATGAAGCACGCCTCGCCACGGTGTACCGCAACCAATGGGCTGCGATGCCCGGAGCGTACGTTGGATGGCACGTAGCCGCCGACTGGTACAACCGCAACTTGAACAGCGGATTCGGCATCTTGATGAGCCAGGAAGAAGCGGGTGCAGGTGGGTTGAATACCACGCGCATTGCCGGTCAGTATGCCTACGAAATTCCGTTGGGCAACGGATGGCGCTTGCGTCCCGCCTTGCAGGCAGCGTTGGCCAACCGCTCCATCGACATGGCGCAGTTGACCTTCGGTGACCAGCTGATTCGCGGCCCCGAAGTGAGCACCATTGAGGACCGCCCCAGTGTATCGCGTCACTACTTTGATTTCGCTACCGGCTTCTTGCTCACGGGAAAATACACGTGGCTCGGCTGCTCATTTGATCACTTGAACAACCCGAACGAAAGCCTGAATGCGACCTACATCGATCCGATGGATGTCAAGACTTCGGTGCATGGGGGATGGCGCATGCCGATTGTGGACTACATGCGCAACAAGCACCACGGTGACCTCGTCGTCGCGTTCAACTACATGGCGCAAGGCGAATTCGACCAACTCGATTTGGGCATCTACTACGACACCAAGCCATTGAGCTTTGGCTTGTGGTACCAAGGTCTGCCCTTTGGCCACACCATCGAAGGTGGTGCGGACGTCGACGCCGTCAGTGCCATTGTCGGCTACGGCCAGGACAACTGGAAAGTCGGTTACAGCTATGACATCACCTTGAGCACTTTGGGCCTCTCCACCACGGGGGGTAGCCACGAAATCGCTCTTACATACACTTGGCAAACGCAGCAGCGCAAGCGACCCCAGTCGCCTCGATACCTGCCTTGCCCCATATTCTGATAGTTAAGCGGATCGGAATAGCAAATGCCCACCCAACTCCTACCCAGGGGTTGGGTGCGTGCGTTTACAGCCCAATCTGATTGACCTCGGGTTCCAACCGAACGCCGTATTTGGACTCGACATCGTTCATGATGTCCTGCGCAAGGGCCCAAACCTCAGCACCTGTTGCTCCGCCGTGGTTGACGAGCACCAACGCCTGCCGATTGTGGACACCACATGCCCCTCGGCGGTGGCCTTTCCAACCGGCGTGGTCAATCAACCATCCTGCTGCGAGTTTCACCTTGCCTTCCGGCGCAGGATAATGCGCCACATCCGGGTGTTCGCGTTGAATGCGTTCGAAGTCCGTTTGGGACACCACCGGGTTTTTGAAAAAACTACCGGCGTTGCCAATTTCCCGTGGATCAGGCAGCTTCGATTGGCGAATGGCCATCACGGCTTCGGCCACTTGGCGGTGGGTGGTGTCGCGGTCCCAACCGCGGGATTCGAGTTCAGCTTGGATGGCGCCGTACTGGGTGTTCAAGGGCGCTGACGGTTCCAGGCGGAAGGCCACGCGGACGATGACCCATTGATCCTTCTCGGCTTGCTTGAACACGCTGTCGCGGTAACCAAAAGCGCAGCGCTCGGCATCGAAACGCTCGAGCGCACCGGTCTCGCGGTGAATGGCTTCCAACCATGCAAATCGATCCTTCACTTCCACTCCGTACGCCCCGATGTTTTGCATGGGCGAAGCCCCAACAGAACCGGGAATCAATGCGAGGTTTTCCAATCCATTCCAACCGGCGTCCAATGCGTGCATGACCCACGCGTGCCAGGATTCTCCGGCGCCTACCACCACCTCAACGGTGTGGCCATCGTCCGATACTTTCTGGACGCCACGGATGTTCATGTGCAGCATTCGTCCTGCCCAATCCCTGTGCATCAATACGTTGGAGCCTCCCCCGAGCACCATCAACGGCAACTCCCCTCGGTCCTGCAGCGCCCAGCGCACATCCGCATCGGTCGCCACTTCCGCCAAGCATTGAGCGGCGGCGGTGGCACCAAACGTAGTCAATGGCCCCACCGGAGCCGCTTCACGCCACGGCGACGGTGCGGGTGGCCAAGGCTTTCGACCCGGAGCAAGATCGGCTGAGGCAACTGTGCGTTCGGCCAGCAATCGTTCCCACGATTCAGCGGTCAGGGTGCGAACCGGAACTTCGGACTGCAGGAGCTCAGTGACCCATTGATAGCGAGGATAATCCGAGGCATAGTGCTGGTGCACCACCCATTTGCTGTTCCCCATGGGTTGCCACTCGGTGACATGCTTCGGGCCCTCGATGACGTAGAGGTTCGGGGCGCCTTCCAGCTTACGGAATTGGGGGAAATCCATGCTCATCTTTCACCTGCAATTTCGGAGGACGCGCGAAACAAAGCAGCCTTCAGGACGTTGTATTTTTGAACAGCCGCAATTGCATCACACCATGCCCGATTCCAACCGTCGTCCAACGTCTCCACAAGGCCATTTGCTCGTCCAACAAGCACGGGCCTCTGCTGAGGCGGGCCAATGGCAAAGTGCGTTGGTCGGTTTTGATGAAGCAGAACGTACAAATCCTGATTGGGGACTCGACCCCGACTTTTTGAATGACCGAGCGGTCGCGCTCTTTCACAACGACCGCGCACACGAAAGCATTGCGCTGTTGGACAAAGCCATCAACCTTCAGCCCCAATACGGCTACCGGTACGCTGCACGCGGATGGATGAAGCAAGCGCTGCGCGACATCCAAGGCGCCATTGCCGACTACGAGAAAGCCGTCGAACTCGATCCTGAAGACGCCATTACCTTGAACAATCTGGGGTTGCTCGAGGAGCAAATCGGCCGCATGCAATCGGCCAAAGAACGATTTGCAGCGGCCGACGCCATGGACCGCATCTTGGACGAGTCCGCCATCTCCAAAGAATCCGAATCAACAGCAGAACGCTCACCGAAGCCCCAAGCCCCCGAACCTGCTCCAGCGCCATCGCAGGCGCCAAGTACCCCATGGGCTGAAGTCACACGCGCCTTGTTCACGCGGACGGGGCGAAAAGAATTCCTTGAATTCATCCGCAATGGGTTTAAATTGAAGGGCTGAAACACCCCGCTGTTTGACCACGCTGCCCTCCTTTCTCACCCAACTCGCTCAACAGGTCCTCGACCATCCGCATCCGGAGCGATGCCTGGTCATCCTGCCCAGCCAGCGAGCGGTGCGCAAATATGAACGGAGTTATGCGGCCTTGATGGACGGCCCCGGATGGTTGCCCACCGTCCACACCCTCGGCGTAGCCATACAACACCACACCACGTGGGTTCCATTGGACGGGATGGAAGGACTAGCACTCCTGTACAGCCTCTGGAAGGATTTGCCTGCAGCGGCGGACAGCGGACCACGTACGTTTGAAGCCTTCATGCCCTGGGGCCGGATTGCGCTGCGCGATTTCAATGAGATTGATCAACATCTGCTCGACGCCCAATCCGTTTTCCAAAACCTCTGTGACATCGAAGGCATCGAGGACTGGAGCTTTGGTGATCCCGATGCGCTGAAACCCGGACAGCAGGCCTTTTTGCGTCAATACATGCAGCTCGGCCCCTTGTATGCGGCCTTTACGTCAGCGCTCGCGGAGCGGAAGCAAGGGTACGCAGGATTATTGGCGCGCCATGCGGCTGCCGTCCCCATTTCAGGCGACTACGAGCACGTCTTCATCGGTGGCATGAGCGCCCTGACCCCGGCGGAGATGCAATTCCTGAAGGGTTACGAAAAGGCCAACCGGTTGACATGGGCTTGGGACGGCGATGCGAGCTATGTCGAGCACGACGCCATTGAAGCGGGGTTGTTCATCCGAGAGCAAATGCTTGAACGGGGCGCATCGGCATCGGCCTTGCCCCATCGCCTTTCGCAAGATCCGCCTGCCGTGCACCGGGTCAACTGCAGCAGTGTGGTCACAGAATGCCAATACATCCGCGAAGTGATTGCCGCTTTGAGCAAGGAGGAACTGGCCAAAACGGCCGTGGTACTGCCCGATGGAAGCTTGCTGCCGCTCCTGCTCCAATCGCTTCCTGAGGGCCTTCAAAAAAACTACAACGTCACCATGGGGTTGGCCTGGTCCGAATCTCCGGCGAGCAGTTTTCTCCGCACCGCCCATCGGTTGGTGCAACGCAAACGCACGTCCTGGCACCACGATGACATTCGACAGGCCTTGAGCGAACCGCTTCTGCACGCCTGCTATCCCGAGGCGGCATTCCAAGGGGATGCGACACGGGTATTGAATCGAATGGCCGCCAAAAAGTGGGCTTGGGTATCCCTGGACCAATTGGCCGAAATGTCCAGCGGCCCCGTGCACGAATTTTTTCATGCGCTGAAGCCCCTCTTGACCGATGAAGTGACCGAATTTCTTTCGGCCTTGACCGCCTGGGTACAAGGACTGAGCACTGAACTCGGGCCTGAAGAAGAGGGCGATCCGTGGACGCGCATCGGCTGGGAGAAAGTCGCTCAGTGCACCGGCCTTGTGCGGCGGTTTCAAACCAACCATCACATCCTGTCCACACCGGAGGAAGCGTGGAGCATGCTGTTCAATAGCTTGCAGGCGGAGCGAATTGATTTGCTTGGGGAACCCGAAGAAGGCCTTCAAATCATGGGGCTGATCGAATCGCGCGCATTGGACTATGATCGGGTATTCCTGTTGGATTGCAACGAAGGAACCCTGCCCAAGTCTTCCCTGCCCGAAAGCTTCATCCCCTTCGACCTTCGGCACATGTGGGGCCTTCCTGGCCGCCACCAGCGCGAGGCCATCTACGCCTACTACACCTATCGGCTGATGAACCGATCGAAGGAAATCCACTTCCTGTACCGCGGGCAAGACGAAGCAGCAGAACCCAGCCGGTACCTGCTTCAATTTGAGCGTTCTTTCCGACCCAACGGCAAAGACTTACTGCCTGTCAAGTCAATCCATGTGCACAGCGCACTGCCGGGAAAACGGCCCGCCATCCAACCCTTGGAATGGACACCCTGGGCGCAAAGCGAACTCGTCAACTGGGCCAAACGCGGCATCAGCCCTTCGGCTTGGAACACCTTCATGGCGTGCAAACGGGACTTCTACTACAAGTACATCTTGCGCTTGCACGAGCAGGATGAGTTTGAGGACGAGATGACCGCCAGCACGTTCGGCACCATCGTTCACAAGGTGCTCGAGGATGGCTTCGATGATCTGAAAAATCGGGTACTTCAACCAAAGGACCTCGAAGACTTGATCCAAAACGTTCGGCCCTTGCTCCACGCATCGGTGGAAGAAGAATACAGCTTGGCATTGACGGAGAGCGGCGAAAATTACCTGCATTTCGCCATTGCTGAGGCCACGCTCCGTAAACTCATTAGCGTCGAACTCAAGGAATTGCAGGGCGAGCGCGTGCGAACTGTGACCGCCGTGGAAGCCGACCTCAACCACGCTTTTGGCATTGAAGGCAGCCCATTCACCACCCTCCGGCTGCACGGCAAGGCCGATCGCATTGACCTGGAAGCCGGCGAAGTGGTGGTCACCGACTACAAAACTGGCGCGGTCAAAGAGTCGGAACTGGCCCTCAAAGGCGATTGGCTCGAACGGCTGGCACAAGGCAAGTCATCCAAGGCCCTCCAACTCTTGATTTATTCGGCCATTGCCTTGGAAACCCTTGGGGCCGACGGCGGGCCGCTCACCTCGGTACAATCGGGCATCCGCTCCGGCAAAAATGCGCGCGAAGGACTGCTCAAATTGAAAATTGACGGCCGCGACCGCATCACGCAGGAGGACGCACGCCAATTGTTGGGTTGGCTCGTGGAGCAACTCGAAGCCTTGCACGGCTCGAGCAACGGACTGGAACACGAAACCGAAGCCCGCTTTTGTGCGTATTGCACGGTATTGGACCCCGTACCCACTTTTTTCAACTGATCGATGGGCGTCATAGCGAAACAATCCGGATTTGCAGCCATCGCGCTCGGCGCGGGAATGGTCGTGGGTGCCCTGAACAACATGGTGGTGCTCCCCCGTGCGTTCGAAGGCAACGAGGCGATTTGGGGATTGGTGCGCATCATGACTTCCTGGGGCATGATCTGCGCCTCCATCTCCACCATTGGAGCACCGGCTGCCATCGTTCGGTTCCTGCACAGGTACGAAGACGGCGATCGCGAGAAAAGCCTGAATACCATCCTGGCCCTTGCCGCACTAGGCGTATTGACCACGTTGGCAATTCTCTGGAAATGGGGCGAAGGTTGGATCGTATGGCTCGATCCGAACAAAGGCGAGTTGCTCGCACAGAACGTTCCCTGGTTCCTGGCGATTGTCGCCATCATGAGCGTGTTGCACATCTTCCGGGCTTTGCTCACGTGGAAACTCCGTACCGCTTTCATCGCCTGGGTCGATGAACTCTGGCAAAAAACAAGCTACTTCATCCTCGGAGCGCTCCTGCTTTTTGATTGGGTTTCGCTCGATGCATTTGTGCCCTTGTACATCGCATCCTACGGCGTATCATTCCTCCTCATGGGCGGGGCGAGTTTCGGCCTGTTCAGCGGCCTCTCCAAAGGATTCAACCGGAATGACCTCCCGCAATTCGCCGAATTCAGTGCGTTCAGTTTATTCGCTGGCGGCGCTGTGATTGTGGCGACCCAGTTGGATTACATCATGGTCGGAAAATTCCTGGGCCTCGAAGAAGTCCCAGTGTACACCTTGGGCTTTTTCATGGGCTCCGTGGTGGCCCTGCCCCGCCGGGCCACAAACAACATTGTACGCGGTGTTGTCGCCGAAAAAATCAACCGAGACGACAACGCAAGCATCGGCCAACTGAGCAAAAACACCGCACGGGTCAACTTCCTGCTCATGGGTGCCGCCATGGCCGGGATCTGGGCCGGTTTTGACCCGCTTCAGCAGCTCTTGCCACCGAAGTACCGGGGACTGGAACTGGTGTTTTTGTGCATCGCCGGTGCTCAGCTGATTTCAGGGTTGAACGTCAGCAACAACAACCACCTCGGGCTGAGCGAACACTACCGGCTCGTGTTGCCGGTCGACTTTGTCTTGGTCGTTGTCACCGTCGCCATGAATTACCTGT
>CALKYI010000135.1 GCA_938003665.1 uncultured Flavobacteriales bacterium | reverse complement strand
ACATCCGTGTAGCCCTCAACCAGCAAGACCCGATCTTCCTTCGCAATGGCGGGTTTGGCCAAGTGCATACCAAACAGCACATCGCCTTTGTGGTAGAGAATGCTCTCAGGGCTGTTGAAGTACTTGGCGACCTTTTTTTCCTTGCTCAGCGTGCGGCCCCCGAACGCAATAGAACGGCCGGTGAGATCGCGGATCGGGAACATCACCCGGCCCTTGAAAAAGTCCCACAACTTCCCGTCTTTGTCTTTGGCGAGGCCGAGTGCAAGAAGCCGCTCGGGCGTGTAGCCTGCTTCCGTCGCCGCCGTGCTCATCGCATCCCAGCTGTCCGGGCAATACCCAATCTTGAATGTCTTCAGGGTCTCGGCACGGAACCCTCTGCTCTCGAAATAGCTCAGGCCGATGGCCTTTCCCTCATCCGTATTGTGCAGCTGTTCCGTGAACCAGTTTTGCGCCCACGCGTTTAAAGCGAGCAAGCTTTCGCGTTCGGAGCGCGCTTGCTGCTGCTCGGGCGTCATTTCCTCCTCCTCGATTTCAATGCCGTACCGTTCAGCGAGCTGCTTGATGGCCTGCGGAAAGCTCAGCTTATCCAACTCCATCAAGAACGTCACCACGCTGCCGCCTTTGTCGCTAGAAAAGCACTTGAAAATGCCCTTTTCAGGAAGGACATAAAAGGATGGCGTCTTCTCGTTTGTGAAGGGGCTCAGTCCACGCAGGGCACTGCCTGACTTTTTGAGCTCCACATAATCACCAATGACCTCCTCAATAACGGCGGTCTGCAGCACTTGGTCGACAATGTGAGCGGGAATCATGACAATCGTGGTGAAGAACCAAATGTACGCAGGACCGCTGCAATTTTTCCTCCCAAAAAAAAGACTTCGAGCCGTTGCGCGAAGTCCTTTTCTGGTCTGATGGAGACCGAACCTAAAACCTGACCGCTCGGAAGACCTGCGCTTCTCGCGGCTGAGAAAACTCCCGGCAAACGTACCGGAGTTGGGCGCTGACGATGTGACTGATTTGTTAACGGATGTTGAAGTTTTGTGGTCGTTTTTCGCCCCGGTTGGCAAGCCCTTACCTTCGTTCGAACGATGAGTGCGAAATCAAAACCTTCCATCCCTTGGTTTTTGCTCGCCATGGTCCTCGCCTTTGTGACCATGAGCACCATCCAGATTGTCTGGCTCCGAACGTCTGTGCAAATGCGCGAGCAGCTGTTCGACGACAACGTCTACCATTCATTGAACCAGGTAAGCGAGATGCTCACCAAGACGTCAACGGGCATGCTGCAGATTGACTTGGAGGCGCTCGCGGCAGCGAATGAGAATGCGGGCAGCATCGGCAACAAGGGATCGATTGGCACCGGTCTGGACGAAGAAGAGGTCCGCATGCTGAACCGCATTGAGGCCCTGCGCATCGACAGCGTCCTTCCAGTAATCTTGGAGGCGCACGGCATCACCATCCCCCCCGCCATTGGCGTGTTTGACCGCTATGGACAACCCGTTCGGCTGCAAGAGGCGGATGTTGAATACCGCGAACAAATGGCGGCATCCGTGCACAAGGTGTCCATCAACAGCCTGAGTCTCAACCTCTTTTTCCCCAACAAAGGGCGCTACTTGCTGCACAACTTGCTCGGGCAGTTTGCCTTGACCGGGCTGATGCTGGCCATCATTGCCTGGGGCTTTTTTACCGCGGTCATCGGCGCCGCGCGCAACAAACGCATCGACCGGATCCGCCGGGATTTGATGAACAACCTCACGCACGAGCTCAAAACCCCCATCAGCACCATCGGTTTGGCGTCGGAAGCCCTCAAGGATCCCGACATGCAGAAGGATGCCGACGGATTCAACTACTACATCGGGCTCATCAATGAGGAGAACAAGCGGCTCGGCATGCTGGTAGAAAATGTCCTGCAAGCCAGTTTGGCAGAATCGGGCAAAATGCAGCTCTTCAAGCAGACCCTGAATGTGCACGACCTCATCCGCGAGGTGGTCAAAAACGTGGCCATCCAAGTGCGCAAACACGGCGGGAAAGTGGAGTTAGAATTGGAAGCTGAAGAACCGCTGGTTCACGCGGATCGCGTGCATTTGAGCAACGTGGTCTTCAATTTGGTGGACAACGCCATCAAGTACGCCGACGGGGATTTGGTGCTGTCGATTTCAAGCGCCCAGACAACAGATGGCGTGGAATTGCGTTTTAAAGACAACGGCATCGGAATCGCAAAGGAGCATTTAGGCAAGGTATTTGATAGACTGTACCGCGTGCCTACCGGGAACGTTCACGACGTGAAAGGATTTGGACTGGGACTGAGTTATGTCAAAACGGTCATCGACCGCCACCAAGGATCCATTCGCGTCGAAAGCGAAACGGGCAAGGGAAGCACCTTCATCATGGTATTGCCGCGCACAGAAATTGAATTGAAGAAACCACATTG
Organism: uncultured Flavobacteriales bacterium; assembly: GCA_938003665.1. Taxonomy (GTDB): domain Bacteria; phylum Bacteroidota; class Bacteroidia; order Flavobacteriales_D; family Sanyastnellaceae; genus UA16. Next base: position 2,473 of record CALKYI010000135.1, on the reverse strand, counting down.
AGATGAGCGAAACGACCTTACCATCCATTTTGCTTTGCGAAGACGACCCCAACCTCGGGCGTCTGCTTTCCGATTACTTAAAGGCCAAGGGCTTTGAAACGACCTGGGCCAAAGACGGTGTAGAAGGACTGAAGGAATTCCACCGCGGGGCGTTTGATTTTGTGATCCTCGATGTCATGATGCCGCGCAAGGACGGCTTCCAGGTTGCTGAAGAAATCCGTCAGGAGAGCCGGCACCTTCCAATCTTGTTTTTGACGGCGCGCTCCACCAATGAAGACACGTTGGAAGGGTTCAAAGTGGGTGCCGACGACTACATGACCAAGCCCTTCAGCATGGAGGAGTTGCTCGTGCGCATCCAGGCCATCTTACGCCGAACCGCTGCACTGCCCGATGAAGACGAGCAGGTGGGGGAAATTCAAATCGGTTCATTTGGATTTGACTACAACACCCAGATGCTGCGACGCGACGGAGAGGAACAGCGCCTGACCACGAAGGAAAATGAACTCCTGTTCCTGTTGTGCAAGCACCGCAACAGCCTGCTCGAACGCACCTACGCGTTGAAGTCCATTTGGGGCGACCCGAATTACTTCAACGGCCGTTCAATGGACGTGTACATCGCCAAGTTGCGGCGCCACTTAAAGCCCGATGAATCCATTCAAATCCTGAATGTGCACGGCAAGGGGTTCAAGATGATCGCCCCGGATTAACAAAACGTGGCACGGTGTTGGCGTTGGAAGGGTAAACCCCTCGCCATGAAAAACCACCCTGCCCCCCGACGACGCATTGAACTCGGTTTCATCGCAGCCCTGGCCCTCGTCCTGGCTGCCTTTGAATGGACCGCGTACGAGTACGACACCACGCACTACTCGGCATACACCGGCGGACTCGCGCTGGAAGCTGAAGTGGTTCCGCCCAACGCGCCGAGCAAGCCCGCTCCGCCTGTGCGAAACCTGCTGATCACACCGGAAATCCATCCGGATCCGCCGGTTGGTCCAGAACCGTCGCCCGACCCCAACCCCGCTATTGACCCGTTGGCTGGGAAAATTCAAGTCTTCGACTTCGAAGATTTCGGAGACGGCGACGATGGCGATTGGGAGGTAGAAACCGTCCTGGTGGCTGAGCACATGCCTCATTTCTCCGAATGCTCCAATGTGTTGGACCGGGACGCAGAGCGCGCCTGCACGGAAGGACAAATGATCCGCATGATTCAGGCATGTGCCAAATTCCCCCCCATCCTGCGCGAAGCGGGCATCGGCGGCGTGGTATACCTCCAATTCAACGTCAATGAATACGGAACCATTCGAGACGAAACCATCCTCAAATCCGCCCACCCCAAACTCGACAAGGCAGCACTTGAGGCGCTCCGGTGCATCCCGCGACTGGAGCCCGGGACGCAACAAGGAAGGCCCGTTCGGGTGACCTACACGATTCCCGTGCGGTTCACCATCCGTTGACCCCGACCAACCAACGGCACATTCCGTTGGGTTTAAGCGATTGAAACACTACCTTTGCACGCCCATTAACGCATTGCATTCGTGTCTTCTATGCTCAAAATTCTCGCTGGCTCTGCCTCCCAATCCTTTGGTCAAAAAGTGGCTGAATCGTTTGGCGGGGAATTGGTTCCTGTCAAAACCACGCGTTTCAGCGATGGTGAATTCACCGTAAGCATCGAGGAAACCATCCGGGGAAAGGAGGTTGCTATCGTGCAGTCCACCTTCCCTCCGACGGACAATTTGATGGAGCTTTTGTTGCTCGTCGATGCGGCGAAACGGGCGAGTGCGAAGCGCATCATCGCGGTCATCCCGTACTTCGGTTTTGCCCGTCAGGACCGCAAGGACAAGCCCCGTGTGGCCATCGGAGCGAAGTTGGTTGCCAATTTGCTCATGGCGGCAGGCATCGACCGGCTGATCACCATGGACCTGCACGCAGATCAGATTCAAGGATTTTTCGAAATCCCGGTAGACCACCTGTATGCAAGTACCTTGTTCCTTCCTTACCTCGAAAGCCTAGACCGCGAAAACCTTTGCATTGCGACACCAGATACAGGGGGAACGAAGCGTGCAAACTCCTACGCCAAGCACCTCGGAGTGGACATGGCGATTTGCTACAAGCAGCGCAAGGTGGCCAACAAAATTGAACACATGACCGTCATCGGTGACGTCCGCGGCAAGGACGTGGTCATCGTCGATGACATGTGTGACACCGCTGGCACGTTGACCAAAGCGGCCGCGCTCATGATGGAGCACGGTGCCAAATCTGTACGCGCCTTGTGCACGCACGCCGTGCTGAGTGGCCCGGCCTACGAGCGCATCGCGGATTCTGTCCTCACGGAGTTTGTCGTGACAGACAGCATCCCGTTGAACAAAGAGAAAAACACAGACAAGATCAAGGTCCTTCCGGTCCATGACATGTTTGCTGAGACTTTAACCTGTCTGGTGGAAAACCGTTCCATCAGCGATACTTTACTAATTCA
>CALKYI010000134.1 GCA_938003665.1 uncultured Flavobacteriales bacterium | reverse complement strand
ACGCGTTCTTCCCCACCGTGCACGCCACGTACGATCGCTCCAGTAGGCTATGATGGGCTGGACCAGAGGCCCTGTTAAAGGCGCCGCAATCCACAAGCCCGGTAGCTCTTCTGGACTTGCTCCCAACGTTTGAAAGATGCGGGACATGTTGCCGCCCTGCAAGGCAAAGCCAAATTGGATTCCCACAAACCCGAAACTCATGTTCCAGATTTGCCAGAATGAAAGTCGTTTTTGTTCGTTCGCCATAAGGGTAGTTTTCTGCCCCCAATTTATGACTTCGTGTCAATTGAACACCATGTCAGTTATAAACAAAAAGCACCGGACCAAGGCCCGGTGCTTCTCGCTTTAAAGTGTGTCTATTTCTATTCTGGGCAAGGGTAGCTGTACGCTGCCAAGAATTCGAGCAAATCACCCGAGCCCACCAGTCCGTTGCCATCCACATCGAATGGACAACTGTTGTCAGCCACCAATTCACAGCTGCCATCATCTGCCGTCGCATCTGCGTTGTAGTTCGAAGCTTCTGGGTATGTGCAACCCAGCACTTCGTACGTGCAGGAACCGTCATCGTTCAATGCGAGTGGGCAGTAATTACGCGCCGACTCGTCCGTGCACCCGTCGAATGAACAAGAACCGTCGTCATAAGTGGCCGCTGGATCGTAGTTCGATGCGTTCGGGTAGGCACAGCCGCCAGCGATGCAAGAACCGTCGTCCACGTTTGCACCTGCGTCGTAGTTATCGGCGTTCGGGTTGGTGCAACCGGGGTATTCGCACGAACCATCGTCGTCTGTGGCGTCTGAGTCAAAGTTCTGGGCTTCCGAATCGGTGCACCCGGGGACTTCCAATTGGTTGCAGATGCCGTCTCCATCGTCGTCTTGCAGGCAGTTGCCATCGCAATCGTAGAACGTTTCGGTGAACACACATGAACCGTCGTCGGTGTTAGCATTCGGATCATAGTTACAAGCTGTGGGGAACGTACATCCGCCGAATTCACACGAACCGTCGTCATCAGTAGCCGACGGATTGTAGTTATCAGCACCGGAATCCGTGCAGCCTGCTACTTCCAATTCATCGCATACGCCGTCTCCGTCGGTATCGTTGACGCAATTGCCATCGCAATCGTAGAATTCGGCTGGATATTCGCAGCTGCCGTCGTTGGCTTCTGCTTCAGCGTCGTAGTTGCACGCGGTCGAATCCGTGCACCCCAGAGCAATTTCAGGGAACACCAGTGTTTCATTCAACACCTGAGGATTCTCACCGTTTTGTGCGCGGTATTGAAGGTTTACCTGGAGGGATACCTGTCCTGCTGTTGTCAATTGAGCAATCAACACCTGCCCGTTTTCATCCGGGAAAGCAAGCGGTTCCATATCGGGCAATACGAACCAACTCGCACCGAGCGCGTTGTCCACCTCAAAGGCACCTCCTGCCTCAAAGCTCGCCGCAGCGGCGTCGGTACCGACCGTGGAAAGGTTCAGGTTGCTGTTCTCTCCGCCGATGGTGAACCAGCTGTCGTAAGCGACGTCCGGATCCACTTGGTCCGCGAAAGGGTTGATGTCACTCGCAAACGCTCCACCTATGGCATTCTGGTAAAATTCTCCAGTAGTCTCGATGTTCATGGGGTTGCCGTCCTGTGCAAACACCGCGGTCAACTGATCGTTGGGATTCGTGAAGTTGGCATAAACACGGAACGTACGCATGCCTGCTTCAGGCTGGTTCTCAGCGACCATTTCGTAGGACAGACCATTGTAGCTCGGCACAGGGTATTCGCATGTGCCGTCGTCCAACAAAGCCGTGGGATCATAGTTGCTGGCAGCAGGATCGGTGCAACCGGTTCCGGTGACTTCCGCTTGCGGGAACGTCAAAGAAAGACCTGTAACCTCGAAGGTATCGTAGTTTTCGTCTCGCAACTGCAGGTTGACCAAGGCGTCGGTAGAACCGTCTGTTGTCACTTGCGCCAGTAAGACTTTACCGTCTACTGGGACGGCTTGTGTCGATGCACCGGGAATCAAGAAAAGCGAACCACCCAAGAAGGTGTTTACGTTCAACGCACCGCCCGCTTCAAAGGCCGGAGTGAAGACGTCCATACCCACCGTATTGGACTGATCGTCATCCCCAGGCTCCGCGCCGATGGCCAACCAAGAATCGAATTCCAGGGTCGGAACGACCGCGAAGAAGGCCGGGTTGATTCCACTGGCGAAAGCGGTTCCAACCGGATCTTGGTAAAAAGATGACGAAGGAGTCATTTGCCATGGAGAAGCTTCCGTTCCAAACAGGGCGGTTACTTCCACATCATCAGAAGCGAAGTTGGCGTAAAGCCGGTAAGTGGTCATTCCGGAAATGCCATCCTCAGCATACACTTCGTACGAAAGCGATTCTACCAAGCCGCCGAGCCATTCGCATGAACCGTTGTCGGTGATGGCTTCCGGATCGTAGTTATCCGCAGTCTCCGACGTGCAACCGAACACCTCCAACTCATCGCACAGTCCGTTGCCGTTCAAATCATTTACGCATGTGCCGTCGCAGTTGTACAACTCCTCAGGGTAAGTGCATGAATTGTCGTCGTCGGTCGCGTTGGGATTGTAGTTACAAGCCATCGGATCGAGGCAGCCGGCAGTTTCGAATTCATCGCATACGCCATCGCCGTCGGCATCGTTCAAGCATGCACCGTCGCAATCGTAGCCGGCTTCTGGACCATTGCCCTCGCAATCGCAAGCGCCATCGGCAATGCCATCTCCACCGCAGACGCCGCATTCATCCAACTCAGCGCACGAACCATCGTCCACATTGGCTTGGGCATCATAGTTACACGCCATGCTGTCTGTGCAACCGGTGATGACAGCTTCGCCCGTGCAGTTGCAGTTGGCGTCGTACGCATCGTTCAAGGTCATTGCATCCCCGTCATCACACGCGTCTCCAGGAAATGCACAGCTGCCGTCATTGGCCTCGGCTTCTGGATCGAAATTGCATGCGCCTTCGTCT
>CALKYI010000133.1 GCA_938003665.1 uncultured Flavobacteriales bacterium | reverse complement strand
GCGCAATGAACGTGTACCTCGACAATGCTGCGACCACTGCGGTCGCCCCGGAAGTGGTGGAAGCCATGGTTCCCGTGTTGGAATCGTGCTTCGGCAATCCGTCGTCGAGCCATGCCGCCGGCCGCAAGTCGCGCGTGCTGATTGAGCAAAGCCGCCGCAGCGTTGCGAAGCACCTGAATTGTCATCCCAGTACGATCTACTTTACTTCGGGCGGCACAGAGGCCGATAACCTCGCCCTCCGCGGTGCAGTGCGTGACCTGGGATGCACCCGCATCATCACTTCAGAAGCGGAACACAGTGCGGTCATCAAGACGGCCCAATCCCTCGCACAAAGCAACGGCGTGACCTTGGACCTGGTACGCCATTTGCCCAACGGCCAGGTGGACTTGGAGCATTTGCATGCGCTGCTTCAAAAAGAAGGTAAAACCATTGTTAGCCTGATGCACGCCAACAACGAAGTGGCCGTGATTCAGGATATTGCCCGCATCGGCGCCATGTGCCAGGAAGCGGACGCGCTGTTTCATACGGACACCGTCCAGACCATGTGCCACTACGCGTTCGATTTGGAAGCGCTGCCGGTGGATTTCATTACTTGTTCCGCACACAAGTTCCACGGCCCCAAGGGCGTTGGCTTTTTGTACATCCGCAAAGGCATTCAAGTCAAAGGCCAAATTGAGGGCGGCAGCCAAGAGCGTGCTGTCCGAGGGGGCACAGCAAGCACGAACAACATCGTGGGACTCGCGAAGGCCATGGACCTAGCGTATGCAGATCTCGAATCGCACCAAAGCCATGTCCGTGCCCTCAAAGCCCGCATGGTCGCCGGGTTGAAATCCGCTTTTCAGGACATCCGTTTCAATGGAGATTCCGATCATCCGGATGGGTTGTACACGGTATTGAACGTCTCCTTTCCTCCGCATCCCAAGTCGGGCATGGCGCTGTTTCTGTTGGATCTTGAAGGAATCGCGTGTTCTGGTGGGAGTGCGTGCTCGAGCGGTGCAACGTTGGGTTCACATGTGTTGCGTGCCTTGGAATTTCACGATCCGCAGCGTGCCAGTTTGCGCTTCTCCTTTGGGCGTTACACGACGGAAGAAGAGGTGGACTACGCTTTGGATGCGATTCAGCGCGTTTTTGCGTAAACCCGGGAGACTTTTTGCGTCCTTTCACCTGCTGGGGTTTTATTCGCGGCCTTTGCGGTTTATTTTCGAAGCGCACCAAATTTCATGGCACTCAATTCTGCATTCCGCTGGTTCATCCGCAAGCGCATGATGAACATCGACCTGGTCCGTAACCGGCCGGTGGGATTGCAGAGTCAGTTGTCTTC
>CALKYI010000132.1 GCA_938003665.1 uncultured Flavobacteriales bacterium | reverse complement strand
TCAGCGACACGGCTTCCAAGATTGTGAACCAAGAAGTCGGTTTCTATGCCGGGGTGAAGCGTCGTTTCCTCGAGGACCGACTCATCGCCACGGGAACCATCCGTGCGGACAAGAACCAAAACTTTAACTGGGTCTATTCACCAGCCGCGTCGTTGGTGTTTTCGCCGCGTGAGACGGACTACTTGCGCATGAGTTTTAGTTCGGCCCTCCGGAATCCAACCCTCGCGGACCAATACCTCTGGCTCGACGTAGGACCGGCGACACTCGTGGGCAACCTCGAAGGAGCGGACAGCCTCATCACGTTGGGGAGTTTCATCGATTTCCGAAACAGTGCGGATGCGGCCAATGGCCAGTATGGACTCAACCGCGACACGTTGGTTTACTTCAACATCGATCCCATCCGTCCGGAGCGGGTGCGCACATTCGAAGTGGGATACCGCACCACGTTAGGTGAAAAGATTTACGTGGACGGTGGATACTACTTCAGTATATACCAAGATTTCATCGGTTACAACATCGGTTTGGACGCGCTCTTCATTGGCGACGAACAATCTCCGCGTGCAGTGGACGTCTACCGATACGCAGCCAACTCCATCAATGAAGTGCAGACACAAGGGGCGTCCATCGGTTTGAACTACTACATCGACAACCAATTCATGGTTTCAGGCAACTACAGTTGGAATGAGTTGGTCAAGACGGATGAAGACGACCCCATCATCCCTGCGTTCAACACCCCTAAGCACAAATACAACTTGGGCATCACCGCGCGCGACCTCGAATTGGACGGCAAATCGACGTGGGGCTTTGGCATCAACTACAAATGGATCCAAGGCTTTCTGTTCGAAGGTTCGCCACAATTCACGGGATTTGTTCCCACGTATGACTTGCTCGACGCCCAGGTCAATGTGGTGGTGGAGCCATGGAATACCACCATCAAGTTGGGTGGATCTAACCTGCTTGAGAACATTCACATCGAGGCCTACGGTGGTCCGTTTGTCGGGCGTATGCTCTACGGCAGCCTGATTTACGAGTTCAATCACGTCAAAGACGAGGATGAGCGCCGCCGCAACCGCATTCAGGATTTGACGCCTGTGGCCATGTTCCAAGCGTTGAAGCGCGCGGGACGAGGCATTCGCTGATGCAACTCGAATCGGGCAGTTCTGGATATAGCTGAATTGCTCTTTTTGGTCTTTTAAATGCGGTATTTAGTTGATAAATACCGTGTAAGACATACACGGGTATCGTTTTTTGTGTATCTTCCCCGGGAAAACCAAACCCAACCAGATACCCAATCTGATGAAAAACTTACTCTTCAGCGCACTTGCTGTGTGCTTGGCTGTGCTTCAAGTGAACGCGCAGACCCGTTACCTCGATGAGGTATTTGATGAAGTAACCGTGACCACCGACGTGGTATATGGCCAAAACATCACTGTTATTCCAGCACTGCAAGGCCTGCCTCCCATGATGGAGGATTTGAAGTGCGATATTTATGAGCCCACCGGCGACACCGAAACGGAGCGCCCCTTGTTGCTCATTTTCCACACTGGTAATTTCTTGCCACCGTTCCTGAACGGAGGACCGCTCGGTTCAAAATCCGACAACTGGGAAGTCGAGATGGCTACACGCTACGCCAAAATGGGCTACGTTGTGGCATCATGCGACTACCGTTTGGGATGGAACCCGCTCGCTGCAACGCAAGAAGAGCGTACCCTGCAGTTGATCCAAGCAGCATACCGCGGTGTTCAGGACAGCCGCACAGCGGTTCGTTTCTTCCGCAAGTCAAACGCGGAGGACGGCAACCCATACGGTGTTGATACGGAGAAGATCGGTATGATCGGAAACGGAACTGGCGGTTACATCACACTCGCTTCGTCGACCATTTCGGACTACAATGACATCATTTTGGATGACATGGGTGCGCCCATCACCAAGTTCTGGTACGATCCAGGCGACGGTTCGTACATCCCAATGGTTGTCGAGGGCATCCACGGTAACCCCGACGCGACGACCGATACGTACGCTCCTGCCTCGGCGGGAGGATTCCAGTTGTGTGCGGCGAACCACGTTGGCTACAGCTCTGAATTCAACTTCCAGATGAATGCCGGTGGTGCATTGGGTGATTTGAACTGGTTGGACGAAGGCGACATCCCAATGGTGAGCTTCCAGTGCCCTCACGATCCTTTTGCTCCCTATGAAACGGCGGTGTTGATTGTTCCAACAACCAACGAACCCGTTGTTGAAGTATCAGGTGCGATGGACATCCACGAAGAAATCAATGGATACGCCACCAACAACAACGCGATCTTCGCAGACGCCGAACTGCCCGATGCAGGCTCACCTGCCAACTTGGGTTACGACGGGTTGTTCCCGGTTTTGAACAGCTACGTTGACGGTGTTCCTACTGAGCCGTTTGACAGCTCACCATGGCAATGGTGGGATACCGCGCCTGTTCAGGCTTACGATGACGCCAACGGCACCAACATCCTCGCCACCCAGCTGACCTTGAACCCAACAATGGGTGAGGCTGAAGCAATGGAATGGATTGAGCAGATGGTTGACTACAATACGCCACGTATGGCCTTGGCCATGGGTGCAGCGACGGAAACCACCATCGCAGGTGGCGTTCGTTACGTAGATGAGATTTTTGACGAAGTGGAAGTCGCATCAGGCGTGGTGTATGGTGAAAACATTACCGTTATCCCAGCGCTGCAAGGCATGCCTCCAGCACCAGAAAACCTGTTGATGGACGTTTACACGCCTGCTGGCGATACAGAGACAGACCGTCCGGTCATCTTGTACTTCCACACAGGTAACTTCTTGCCACAGTACATGAACGGTTCTGCCGTGGGAACGCGAACCGACAGCTGCGCTGTGGAAATTTGCTCTCGATTCGCCCGTATGGGTTACGTTGTCGCTTCATGTGACTACCGTTTGGGATGGAACCCATTGGCAGCGACCCAAGAAGAGCGCACTTTGCAGCTCATCCAGGCAGCCTACCGCGGTGTACAGGATAGCCGTACGGCGGTCCGCTATTTCCGTAAGTCCATTGCTGAAGACGGCAACCCTTGGGGAGCCAATGGCGATAAGATTGCCATGTTCGGTGAAGGCACGGGTGGTTACATCACGTTGGCTTCCGCAACGATCTCCGACTACAACGACATCATTGTCGATGACATGGGCAACCCCATCACCAAGTTCTGGTACGATCCAGGCGACGGTTCATTCATCCCGATGGTCATCGAGGGTATTCACGGTGATCCCAATGCGACGACCGACACCTACGCTCCGGCCTCTTCTGGTGGATTCCAGTTGTGCATGGCCAACCACGTGGGCTACTCGAGCGATTTCAACTTCCAGATGAATTTGGGAGGTGCAATGGGCGACCTGAACTGGTTGGACGAAGGCGATATGCCAATGGTGAGCTTCCAAGGTCCACACGACCAGTTTGCTCCTTACACCACGGGTGTATTGATTGTCCCAACAACCAACGAGCCTGTTGTTGAAGTATCTGGTGCTTACGACATCCACGATGAGATCAACGGCTACGCGACCAACAACAACGCACCCTTTGCCGAGATTGGATTGGCCGATCCAGCGGCAGCCTTTGGAAACAACGGTTGGGACGGTTTGTACCCAGTCTTGAACAACTACGTCGACGGAGCTCCTTCTGAGCCATACGACGGTGCTCCTTGGCAGTGGTGGGATGTGGCCGTGACCCAAGCGGTTGATGCCGCTAACGGTACGAACATCGCAGCTACCCAGCTGACATTGAACCCTACCATGGGGCCTGAAGAAGCCATGTACTGGATCGATCAGATTCAAGATTACACCGCTCCACGTTTGGCAGCAAGCCTCGAGGTCGTAGCCCTCGGCCCTGGTTGTAACGACGAGACCGCGTGTAACTACAACGCGTTGGCGACGTCGGATGACGGAAGCTGCATCTACGCAGAGGAAGGTTTCGACTGTGATGGCAACTCGTTGACCGTAATGGGATGCACAAACCCCATCGCATGTAACTACAACGGAGCTGCTACCGATGACGACGGAAGCTGTGACTTCAATGAGTCTACTACCATCATCACGGGAGCTGAAATGGTTTGGCTCGTTGGTGTAACGTTGACCGGTACCGAAAATGAATTGTTCGCTGCCAACTGTGAGGCGGACGGCGGAGTCAACCCGAACGTGGCTTTGAACGGTGTGTTCTTGGGCGACGGTACGGACGGACCTATGCAGTTCAGCAACATCACCGACCAGACCGGCGGTTTGTTGGCAGACCTGCAGATGCTCGCAGGTTTGGCCAGCATTTCATTCTGTGGAGACCTCATCCGCTTTGTTGACCCTATTACAGGTGCAACAGTGATTTTGAGTGAAACAAACGGCGTATGGCAGTCTGCTGTGCCGATCATTGGCCCTAGCTACCTGTGGGCAGCGCCAATTACCTCATTCAACATGGGTTGTGGTGATCCAATGGCGTGCGGATTCACGGACTTCTGTGATTTGAGCGTGGCCTGTGACTACACCGATACCGATGGCGACAGCGTATTGGATTGTCAAGAGGTAGTCGGATGCCAAGATCCAAGCGCAGACAACTACAATGAGAGTGCAACCGATGCAGGAGACTGCAACTACAACGGATGCTTGGATCCTGACGCTCAGAACTACGAGCCCGGTGCCAACGTAGACGACGGTTCATGCACGTACCTCGTTTCGTTCCGTGTGAACATGTCGAACGAAACCGTTTCTGCGGCAGGCGTTCACGTTGCGGGTAGCTTCCAAGGCTGGGATCCCGGCGCGACCGATGTTCCTTACGTGGGCTACGGTGTGCATGAGGTGGTCATCCAGCTGCAGCAGGGTACCTACGAGTACAAGTTCATCAACGGCGATGCCTGGGGCATGGACGAAAGCGTGGGCGACTGCGGAAACGGTGGCAACCGAGTCATCACCGTTTCGGGCAACACCATCACTTCGGGCGCTTGCTTCAACAGCTGCGACCAGTGCCCAGGTTGCACAGATCCGACGTACGCCGAGTACAACCCATTCAGCGCTTCAGCTGAAGGTTACTGCATGACGCCTGTAGCCATGGGTTGCACCTACGAGGATGCAGACAACTACGATGCAAACGCCACTACCGATGACGGTTCATGCGAATTCGGTTCAGGCGGTTCTTGCCCAGGAGACTTGAACGGAGACGGACAAGTCGGTACACCTGACTTGTTGCAGTTCTTGTCGGCCTTCGGCACCGGCTGCGACGAATAAGCCGAGAAAATTCAGAAAGAAAAGGGAGGCCATGTGCCTCCCTTTTTTTGGCCCAGTTGTTGCCCTTCGCTGAGTGAAACTGTGAAATTCTATCAAAAACAAAAGGCCGTTCGGATGCGAGGTCCTT
>CALKYI010000131.1 GCA_938003665.1 uncultured Flavobacteriales bacterium | reverse complement strand
GGCAAGTGTCGGTTCCCCACTTGGTGGATTGAACGCTCGTGCAATGGGTTTCGTAAGCAGGTTGCTGATATCGGCAGGGCTTGCGGTATCTTCGCTTTATGCGTTACCAAACCCTCTCCGCCGACCTGTACAAGAAGAACCGCGCCAACTTCATGGCGCAGATGAAGCCGCGCTCCATTGCGGTGTTCTTTTCCAACGACATTTATCCGACCAGCGCGGACGGGACGCTGCCGTTTAAGCAGGCCAGTGACATCTTTTGGTTGACCGGTGTGGATCAAGAAGAGACGATGTTGGTGCTCTTTCCAGATGCCCACAATCCTAACGACCGCGAGATCCTCTTCACTCTGGAAACCAACGAGGAATTGGCCATTTGGGAAGGGGCCAAATTGGACAAAGCCCAAGCCACTGCTGCGACGGGCATCGCCAACATTCAATGGACAGCGGCTTTCGAACGCACCTTCCACCGGCTTATGGCCGAGGCCGACGCGTTGTACCTGAACGACAACCCGCACACCCGCGCCCGCAACATCGTTGAGACCCGCACCGACCGGGAAAACGCCGCCTTGCGCGCCAAGTACCCCAACTACGAGTTTGAGCGCTCAGCGCCCATTTTGTTTAGCCTGCGTGCCATCAAGTCGCAGGAAGAAGTCGATCAAATGCAGCGTGCTTGTGACATTACGAAAGCCGGCTTTGAGCGGGTTTTGCAGTTTGTCAAGCCCGGTGTGATGGAGTACGAAATCGAAGCGGAGTTCATGCACGAATTCTTGCGACGGGGATCCCGTGGGTTCGCCTACACGCCCATCATCGGAAGCGGCTTCAACGCGTGCGTATTGCACTACATCGAGAACAGCGCCGAGTGCAAAGCCGGCGACGTCATCTTGATGGATGTGGGTGCAGAATACGGCAACTACGCGGCTGACATGACGCGTTGCATCCCGGTGAGCGGGAAGTTTACGGACCGCCAACGCGCCGTCTACAACGCGGTACTGAACGTGATGCGCGGCGCCATGAACCTGCTCAAGCCCGGCGTGAGCCTGCACGACTACCACGTTCAAGTGGGCGAATTGATGACCAAGGAATTGTTGGACCTCGGTCTGATCACGTCCGACGAAGTGGCCAACCAAAACCCCGCTTGGCCCGCCTACAAGAAGTACTTCATGCACGGCACATCGCACTTCATCGGGTTGGACGTTCACGATGTGGGCCACTGGCACGAGCCCATTCAGGCAGGGCACGTTTTCACCGTCGAGCCGGGCATCTACATCCGGGAAGAAAACCTCGGAATCCGGCTCGAAAACGACATCCTCATCACGGAGGATGGTTACGTCGACTTGATGGGCCACATCCCGCTTGAAGCGGATGACATCGAGGCGATGATGGCGGGCTGAGCCCTCACAAATTCGCGCTCACCAGCGAGTCCAAGAAAGCCGCGGTGTCTTCGCCGTAGCCCATGTTGCGGTCAATGATGGAGCCGTCGCGCCCCACCAGGAACCACGTCGGGTAAGCGACAACCGGGTAGCCATCGGGCAGTGAATCCAGAATCGCCTGCTGCACATCCAGCTCGCGCCGGTCGAGGTAACGCTTCACCGTCTTGACGTCTTGGTGGTGGTTCACCCCCAACACGTGGAATCCCGCGGGTCCAAACTCCTCCTCCATGTGCGCCAAGTGCGGCAAGGCCCGCATGCACGGTCCGCACCCGATGTACCAAAAGTCAACGTAAACCAGGTCCCCCGCGAGATTGCTCAACGAAGTCACCTCCCCGGCGAGGTCGACCCCTTCGATGGCCGGTGCAGGCGCTCCGACCGCAGGCAACGCCGCCATGGCCTCCTCAAACCACTCCCCGTCTCCGCCCCCTGCAACGGCCGGTGCTTCCTCGGGTTCCCGGGACCACTCCGGAGCCACCCAATCCGCAACGGCGAGTTCGACGACACCGTCGTTCGTCAGCTCCCACTCCCAATGGATGGCGAGGTCGCTCCCGTATGCCATGTCGCCACGGTACCACGATTGTTCGTACCGGACGGGCAGGCCGTTTGGGGCCTCGAAGACCCAACGCTGCAGATCTTCCGTGTCGGGGTGGTAATCCACGTCCGCGGTGTCTTGGATGGAGGATTTGGTCAGAATAAATTGTTCGGATTGATCCGCGCTTGGCAAGACGTGTTCCCAGGTTACGCGTACGGTGGAGTCGCTCACCTGCGCCGCCCACCAGCTCGTATCGGTGAGCATCGCGGGCAAGGTCATCGCGGCGTAATAGTTGGGAATCCCGTTGGCATTGTTGGAGCTGCTAGCGTCCCAATCGCTCACTTTCAGCAGGCTATCGCTGGAAATGGAGCTAAGGCGGTCGGCCCACAAATGCCCCCAGGAGCGGCTGGTGTCGCCATCTTGGATGAAGGCATCGGCGTACCGCCAGGCGAAATCGTACGCTGAATCTCCGACCGCATGCGACCGCAACCAGTCGATTTGGACTTCGCGCCCCCAATGCGAGTCGGAAGCTTCCACATGATTGGAAAGGCGGGCCGTGAAGCGTGCGTTTTGGATTTGAGCGAGCGCGTCGCGGACGTCCAACTCAGAGGTGAAAACGGGTTCAGGCGGTGTGCACGCACCAAGCAAAAGCAAGGCAGCGGTGATGGTGAAAAGGCGGGTCATGACGCGAACTTAACGCGTCTCAGCCGTGCATCGTCTCTTTCTTGCTGTAATTCTGGATGACCTCGGCTTCGTAGTCCAGGAACGCCTGCCAACGCGCCTCTACGTCCACGTTGCCTCCGTATTTGCGCGCAAACCCGATGAAGGTGGTGTAGTGGCCGGCTTCGGAAATCATCAGTTCTCGGTAAAACTCTGCCAACGGCTTGTCTTTGACCCGCTCAGAGAGCATGCGAAACCGCTCGCACGAGCGCGCCTCGATCATGGCAGCAAACAGCAACCGATCCACGAGCTGCTCTTCCCGCGAGCACTTGCGCTTGATGAATTGCAGCAATTCACCCACGTAATCGTCCTTGCGCTCCGGCCCCAACTCAAATCCACGCTCTTTGATGCGGTCCACGACCATGCCGAAGTGTTCGATTTCCTCCTGGGCGATGCGAGTCAATTCGGCCACGAGGTCCAAGTGTTCTGGGAACCGCACAATCGTACTGATGGCATTGGATGCGGCTTTCTGTTCGCACCAAGCGTGGTCCGTCAAGATTTCGGAGATGTTGGATTCGACCAATTCCACCCACCGCGGATCGGTGGGCAATCGGAGGCCAAGCATGGGAGATTCAGAAGCGGAAGAGCTCATGAGCGGGTGGTGATTCGGATGAGGCTGCCCGTGGGGATCCAGTGGCCATCTTCGCCACGCAGGCAAAGTTCACCGGCTTCGGTATCGGCGGAAGGCAGGATGCGGTCCCACACCGTCTCAAGGGCGGACGGAGCGATGCCGCTGTACGTATTCATGATGATGAAACCGCCCGGTTCGACTAAGTCGGCGACGGTCTGGCAGAGGTTGAGGAGTTGGTCTTCAATGCGCCATTTTTGGCCTTTGGGGCCGAGACCCCAGGTCGGTGGATCGAGAACGATGCCCTTGTATTTATTCCCCCTTCGCTGCTCGCGTTGGGCAAATTTCAAGGCGTCTTCCACCACCCAACGGATGCCATCAAGACCGCTCAATTCCATGTTGACTCGGGTCCAATCCACCACTTGGCGGATGGCATCGACATGCGTTACGTCCGCACCCACAGCACGAGCAGCAAGGGATGCGCCGCCGGTGTAGGCAAACAGATTGAGGAAGGCATCTTCGGGTTGAAGGCGGTCGGCGATGAATTCCCAATTGACGGCTTGTTCAGGGAAAATTCCTACGTGCTTGAACCGCGTCATTTCGAGGTGAAAACGCAACTGCAAACGAGGCGAGCGGTAATTCAATTGCCACCCTTCTGGAATGGATTCGAGCGGAACCCAATGTCCTTTCTTCATGCCGGTGGGCTCAAAACGAGCGTTGGCTGTATCCCACGCATTATAATCCAACCGCCGGGACCAGACCGCAGAAGGATCGGGACGGTCCAAGACGAGGTCGCCGAATCGCTCGAGTCGCGAGCGGTCGCCGGAGTCGATTACGGCGTATTCTTCCCAATGTTCGGGCGCCCATCGTTGATAAGTGCGTGTAGACATGCGGTTGCAAAGGTCGCAAATGCCAATGGATTGAAAGCATCTTTGTCCCCAATGGCTAGAAAACCGCCCAAGCAGCTGCGAAAGGAGATCCTCGAGGTCTTCAAACGCCAGCCCAACAAGCCCCTCAACCACAAGCAAGTCGCAAGTACACTGGGCATCTTGAACCACGATACGCGGCGCAAGGTCATGACCGTCTTGGAGGAAATGGGGCGCGATGGCCGGCTGGAATCACTCGGGCGCGGCAAGTTCATCCTGGCAGAAATTCCGCAAAACGACCGCCCTGTTGGCACCATCCAAATCACCCGGCACGGCCGAGGTTTCGTGATGATGCCGGACGGCAACGAGATTTCCATCCCGAAGGGGTACACCGGCACCGCGTTTTGGGGCGACACCGTTGAAGTGGATTGGGTCCGCCGCGGTCGACGGCACACACCTCGCGTGGCCCGCATTGTCGAACGCGCCCGCCAACAATACGTCGTCGTCATCGAGCGCGTCCGGGATTATGCGTTTGGCTACCCATCGGACCAACGCTTGCATGCCAACTTCTTCATCGGCGCGCACAACCTTGGTGGTGCTGAAGACGGCCAGAAGGTCATCATCGAAATGCTCAGCTGGGACGATCCATCGGATGCTCCAGCAGCCCGGGTGGTCGAAGTGCTGGGCCGCCCAGGTGACCACGAAGTGGAGATGCACGCCATCCTCGCCGAGTACGGATTGCCGTATGAATTCCCCGACCACGTACTGGCGGCTGCTGCGGCCATTCCGCGGGAAGTGCCGGCGGAGGAATTGGCCCGTCGTCGGGACTTCAGGGATGTCACGACCCTGACCATTGACCCGGTCGACGCCAAGGATTTTGACGACGCCCTTTCGCTGCAAAAGCTGCCCAACGGGAACTGGGAAGTGGGCGTGCACATCGCCGACGTTACGTACTACTTGCAACCGGGAACAGCACTCGACGAGGAAGCACGCCAGCGTGCGACATCGGTTTACCTCGTGGACCGCACCATTCCCATGCTGCCCGAAGTGCTTTCGAACGATCTCTGCTCGTTGCGCCCCAACGAGGACCGGCCCGCTTTCAGCGCCGTTTTTGAAATGGACGCACAGGCCAACATCAAGAAGGAATGGTTTGGCCGCACGGTCATTCACAGCGACCGTCGTTTTGCCTACCACGAAGCGCAGGAGCGCATCGAAACCGGCAAGGGCGAATTCGCAAAGGAAGTACGGACATTGCAGGCGCTTGCTGAAAAGCTCCGGGCTCGGCGCTTCAAGGCGGGCGGCATCGATTTCAACACGGAGGAGGTCAAGTTCGAATTGGACGAGACCGGCAAGCCACTGCGCGTGGTGGTCAAGCGCATGCTGGACGCCAACCGGCTCATCGAGGACTTCATGCTGCTGGCCAATGTCCGCGTCAGTCGCTACCTCGCGAAACCCCGTGGTGGAGATGGAAAACAAGAGGAGGCGACCCGCACGGCAGTTTACCGCATCCACGACCGCCCGGACCCGGAAAAGCTGCGGCAGCTCCGCACGTTCGTGGCCAAGTTTGGCCTCGAAATGCCCAAAATCAACCCAACCAACGCCGAGTCGGCCCTTCGCCAATTGCTTCAAGCCGCTGCCGGCACCAACGCCGAGAACGTCGTCAAAACCATAGCCATTCGGTCCATGGCCAAAGCGGAGTACAGCACCCAGAACATTGGCCACTACGGCCTCGCCTTCCCGTTTTACACGCACTTCACCAGCCCCATCCGACGCTACCCGGACGTGTTGGTCCACCGCCTATTGCAGCAATACATCGACGGCGAAAAGTCCGCCAGCCCCGGCCCGCTCCAAGGCATCTTCCAACACAGCTCCAACATGGAGAAGCGCGCGGCCGAAGCAGAACGTGCCTCCATCAAATACAAACAAGTCGAGTTCTTGATGACTCGCCTTGGGGAGACCTTCCATGGCATCATCAACGGCGTGGTGCCGAAGGGCATTTTTGTGGAAATCGAGGAAAATAAGTGCGAGGGCTTCGTCCCGAAAGATGGCCTGCCGGACGACTATTACGTTTATGATGAAGACCGACAAGCCTTGATCGGTGCGCGCCATGGAGGGAATTACGCAATGGGAGAGCGCATCGTTGTACGCGTGGTGGCGGCGGATTTGGCGAAGCGCCGGTTGGAGTTTGATGTTCCAGACGGCGAATGATTGGGGCGCTCCGAACCCCAGTCGGTAGTTATATGAGTTTTATCTAAGTTATTATTTAATTAATAGACAAAACATAGGGCGAGTTTTATTATATTCGTTCTACCCTGTCTCGCTTGTCTCGCCTTACCTCCGCGGTGGCCTTGGCCATCGCCCTCCTTCCTTCTGTGTTACACGCTCAATTTTTAGGGCTGCAAAGTGAGGTTCATGCCGAGACTGACCTCGGCACGACTTACCGTGTCTACGCG
>CALKYI010000130.1 GCA_938003665.1 uncultured Flavobacteriales bacterium | reverse complement strand
AGACTTTAACCTGTCTGGTGGAAAACCGTTCCATCAGCGATACTTTACTAATTCATTAACCATGAAAACTGCATCATTGAGCGGCTCCTTGCGTGGGAGCGTAGGAAAGAAAGATGCCAACCAACTCCGCAAGGACAACCGGGTTCCCGGCGTTCTGTACGGAGGTGGTGAGCAAAAGCACTTTTCTGTAAAAGAGCTGGACATCTCCAAGCTCGTTGTTAACCCGGACGTCTTCCGCATCTCCTTGGAGGTAGACGGTGAGACCTTCGACTGCGTCATCCAGGAGGTTCAATTCCACCCGGTGACCGACCGCATCGTCCACTTGGACCTGCTTCAAATCATCCCCGGCAAGCCCGTACGCGTGGAATTGCCCTTGCGCACCACCGGCACGGCCGCAGGTGTCATCGCGGGTGGTCGCTTGCAAATGTTGTTCCGTCGCGTGCCCGTTCGTGGCTTGGCGGATGATTTGCCGGAAAACATCACGATCGATGTTACAGCTCTTGAGATTGGAGACAACAAGCGCGTTCGCGACATTGAAGTTCCCAACTGCACGGTGCTGTTGAACGATTCAACCCTGCTCGCTGCTGTCAAGCGTACACGTGCGGCCATGTCTGCTGAAAGCGCTGAAGAAGGCGACGACAGTGGAGATGCAGCTGAAGCACCAGCTGAAGGCGGCGAAGGCGGCGACGCTCCAGCAGCTGAATAATTGCGTTTCGCTAGCCGAAACACAACCCAAAACGGATGAAGTTCCTCATCGTTGGCCTGGGCAACCCAGGAAGTGAATATGAGGACACCCGACACAACATCGGGTTCAAGGTGGTGGACACCATCGTTCGGAACGGTGAGGCCTCGTTTGAGGTCGCCCGGCACGGCGAGGTGTCCACCGTCCGTTTTAAGGGCAGGACCCTCATCCTGCTCAAGCCCTCCACGTTTATGAATCTCAGCGGCAAAGCCGTCCGGTACTGGATGGACGCCGAAAAAATCCCGCTGGAACGCGTCCTCATCATCACCGATGACCTCGCGCTCCCGTTTGGCACACTGCGCATGCGGGCCAAGGGAAGCGGAGGAGGCCACAATGGCCTTGGCAACATTGAAACCATTCTCAGCACGTCCAAGTACCCGCGCTTGCGGTTTGGCATTGGCGCCGACTTCCACAAAGGGCAGCAGGTCGATTATGTGCTGGGCAAATGGACTGCCGAAGAAAGCGATGCGCTCACCGAGCGGCTCGAGCGCTGCGAAAAAGCGGTTCAGTCGTTCGCTTCGATTGGACTCGAGCGCACCATGAACCACTTCAACAACACCTGATCACTCGTACAGGTGGTTGTTGCTGATGTAGTTCAACACCTTGTCGTGCAGCAAATACCGAATATCCTTGGTGTCATTAATCGCATCCCGCAAGTACGTGGATGAGATGCTGATCATCGGGGCGTCACACCACTGAATGTTCGGATGTGAGCGCGGTACCACGTCTTCGGGCTTTTCGGGCGGTGGCACGGGCGATGGGGCATCAGACGTGCGCCGCGGATACACCAAGATGCGGTGGTTCTCAACCAATTCCCAATGGGCCTGCCACGTGTGGAGGCGGACAAAATTGTCTTCTCCGATGATGATGCTGAACTCCACATCGGGGTATTGAGCCCGCAGGTGCCGCATCGTCGCCGCAGTGAAATTCGGTTGGGGCAAATCGAATTCGACGTCACTTCCTTTCAACTTCTCGTTCTCAGAGACGGCGAGGTGAACCATTTGTAAACGGTGCGCCTGGCCCATGAGTTCGCGGGGGCTTTTGTGCGGGTTGTGCGGAGTGACCACCAACCACACCTCGTCCAAATCGGTGTAATGCGCCATGTGGTTGGCGATGACCAAATGCCCGAGGTGAACCGGGTTGAACGTACCGAAGTACAATCCGATTTTGCCTTTGACCTCCTGCGTCATGCACCCGAGGGGTTTCCAGTGTACGCTTTCAGCCATTCCAAGGCTTCGGCCTGAGCGGTCGCCAAATCGTCATTGATGAGGACTTTGTCGAAGTGAACGTGCTGCTCCAACTCCCATTGGGCTTTGGCCAACCGTTCTTCAATCCGATCCGGGGCGTCCGTTCCTCGGCTTTCCAACCGATGGCGGAGCACTTCCAACGATGGCGGTTGGATGAATACGGCCAGCGCGCTGTCACCGAGCAAGCGACGCAAGTTGGCTCCGCCGACCACGTCCACATCGAACACGACGGTTTTGCCAGCGGCCCAGAGGCGCTCCAATTCAGTGTGCAAGGTGCCGTAGAACTTGCCCGGATACACTTCCTCCCACTCCAACAGCGCTCCGGAATCGATGCACTCCTTGAACGCCTCTACGGTCAAAAAATGATAGTCCACCCCGTCCTGTTCGGTACCGCGGGGCGGCCGGGTGGTGGCGCTGACGCTGAAGGCTAAGTTGAGCTCCGGGTGCCCCAACAGGTGCCGCACAATGGTGGTTTTGCCCGCCCCAGAAGGCGCGGAGAAAATGACCGCTTTTCCGTGGGTGTCAGAGGGCATTGAGGACCTGTTCTTTGATTTTCTCGAGTTCGTCCTTCATCTGCACGACGATGCGCTGCATGTCGGCATCGTTGGCCTTGCTGCCGAGGGTGTTGATCTCGCGACCAATTTCTTGAGCGATGAACCCAAGCTTTTTGCCTTGCCCCGGATCTTGCCCCATGACGTCCAGAAAGTGTTCGCAATGGGCCGTCAATCGCACCAATTCCTCCGATACGTCGAGCTTTTCCATGTAGAACAGCATCTCCTGCTCAAACCGGTTTTCGTCCAATCGGCCTTTGTCCTGCAGCTCATTGAAATTCGCCTGAATGCGCTCGCGGATGCGCTGCACGCGCGCCTGCAACAAGGGCTCGACGGCGTCCTTCAAGGATTGAATGCTGCGGATGCGTTGGTTGAAATCCGCCTCCAACGACTTGCCCTCCTCTGCACGGAAGCGAATGAACTGGTCCACCGCCTCGCTTACCAATGCAGAAATGGCCTTCCATTCCTCCTCGTCGATGTCATCGTTGGCCTGTTGAATCACGTCCGGCAACCGCATGGCCATGGCCAGCAGGGCATTGTCTTTTTCCGGAAAGCCCTGGCCCGCGGCCAGCTGGCTCAGCTCGGAAACGTAGGCATCGATCAACGGCTTGTTCAATTCCCGAGGCTCCGCCCCCTCGACCGCATACTGCAGGCTCAAGTCGCACTTGCCGCGACCGACCGCGGTGCCCAGCTGCTTGCGCAACTCCATTTCCTTCGCGCGAAACGCCGAAGGCATGCGCACGCTGAGGTCCAGCTGCTTGCCATTGAGCGACCGCAACTCAGCCGTGTACCGACGTGATCCGATGCGCGCTGAGGCCTTGCCATAACCGGTCATGGAGTAAATCATGGGAGGGATTTTGAGCAAAGATAGGTACACGCGGTGTGGTGAGGTCGGCCGTACCTTTGCACCATGAGCCGCATGCAGCGCATTCAAGTTCCGGTCGAAAAAGAACTGGCCGAATTCCAAGGCCACTTCAAATCGGCCATGCGCACCGATGTAGCCCTGCTGGACCGCATCATGCGGTACATCATCAAACGGAAGGGAAAGCAGATGCGGCCGCTGTTTGTGTTCTTATCGGCACAGACCGTAGCAGGCGGACAACAAGACCTCGGAGAGCGCGGTCACATCGCAGCATCCCTCATCGAATTGCTGCACACCGCCACCCTGGTCCACGACGATGTGGTCGATGAAAGCCCCATGCGTCGGGGTTTCTTTTCGATTCAGGCCCTATGGAAGAAAAAAATCGCGGTGCTCGTGGGGGATTATTTGCTCTCGCGTGGCTTGCTGATGGCCGTGGACCGCGAAGCCTACGACCTGCTGAAAATCACATCCGAAGCCGTTCGCCTCATGAGCGAAGGGGAGCTGTTGCAAATCGAGAAAGCCCGCCGATTGGACATCACGGAGGAGGTGTATTTTGACATCATCCAACGCAAAACGGCCTCCTTGATCGCCGCGTGTTGCGCCTGCGGTGCGGCATCCGTGCGGCCTATGAATGAAGGCAATGCAGAAGATGTGGAGCGGATGCGGAAGTTTGGTGAACTGGTGGGATTGGCCTTTCAAATCAAGGATGACCTGCTCGATTTGGGCGAGGGCGAGCGCATTGGCAAGCCCACCGGCGGTGACATCCGCGAACGCAAGATGACCTTGCCCCTCATCCACACCCTCCAAGTAGCCTCCTCTACGGAGCGTCGCCGGCTCATCCGGTTGGTCAAATACCGCAACAACGACAACGCCGCCGTCCAAGAAGTCATGGATGCCATCATCCAGGGTCCGGGCATGGAATACGCCCGGGGCAAGATGCGCGAACTGGCGCAAGAAGCGCTCGGTCTATTGGATGCCTACCCGGAATCGGCGGCCAAAACGGCCTTGGTTGACCTCGTTGAATTCACCATGGAACGCAAGCGATGACATTACGTTGGCCCCTCGTTCTCCTGCCGCTCATGGCAGCCTGTTCAGCCCCTGAGGAACACACCCTTACAGAGCGCTGGCCCGATGGAAATGTCAAGCGCGAGGTCACCGTTGCAGCCGGAGACACCACTGAGATTGCGGTGTACGACGAGGCCGGTCGGCTGTCGAAGGTTTCCCGGTGGTCGGACGGCCAGAAACACGGCAAATGGGAGGCGTTTTATCCGGATGGCAAGCCGTGGTCGGTACACCAATACAACCTGGGCGTGCAAGTGGGCGGCTATTTCACTTGGCATCCCAACGGAAAGCCCTTCATCACCGGGCAATACGACTCCATTGGAAACCCCACCGGCATGTGGCGTTTCTTCGATGACCAAGGGGGGTTGATCCGCGAAGAAAGCGGGCCCTCCATCCACAATTGAACGTGAATAGCAGCGCGGCCGGAGGAGCCGGCACGGCTTGACCTGGCGCTAATTTTGCAGGAAGAATTCCGCCATGCCTGCTTCATTCCCGTTTTCGTGGTCCAATATGCTCTCCACCCTCATCGTTTGGATGCTGGTCTGGATGGCGTTGGGCGTGTGCTTTGTCGCACATGCGCAGCCCCAAGCGCCGAGTGCACCGGAACAGTACGTCGCACAGTGGAGCGATGAGGCGGTTTATCAAATGGCGGTTCACGGCATTCCGGCGAGCATCACCCTTGCACAAGGCATACTCGAAAGCGGAAGCGGCCAAAGCCAATTGGCGGCCAAATCCAACAACCATTTCGGCATCAAGTGCCACAGCGATTGGGAAGGAGAACGCGTCTACCACGACGACGACCGCCGCGGCGAGTGCTTTCGATCCTACGACAATGCATCCGAGAGCTTCCACGACCACAGCGAATTCCTGAAGCGCAGTCGCTATGAAGAGTTGTTTGAGCTGAAGCCGACGGACTACGTGCGCTGGGCGAAGGGGCTCAAAAAATGCGGATACGCCACCAATCCCAAGTACGCCCGCCTGCTCATCGACCTCATCGAACGGTACGACCTCGCCCAGTACGACGAACAAGGCCTCGCGTTACAGGCCGACCGGGAGGCATTTGCAGCGGCTGAAGCAGCCCAGGCGACAGCCCGAAATGAAGTGCTCGAAACGGTACAGAACAAAGAACTGAATCCGGCCAAGTCCGCCAACACCATTGGCCGTCGAAGTGTTCAAACGAGCGAGAATTACATCCAATACATCCTGGCCGAATCGGGAGATACCTACGACGCCTTGGCAGTGGAATTGGACATGATGGGCTGGCAGCTGTATCGCTACAACGACATCGACCGCAAAAACGGCACGTACACGCCCAAGGTTGGCGAGGTGATCTACCTGCAACCGAAGCGCAGCCGCGGCCAAACGCTTTGGTTGGAAATGCGTCCGGAAGAAAGCATCTGGGAAGCCTCCCAACGCAGCGGCGTCAGCGTCAAATCGCTCGTCCGCAAAAACCGCTTGACCCCGGAGTCGCCAAGGCCCGCAAACGGAAAGTTGTCGCTCCAATGGCGCCTCACGGAAGAAGGCAAACTACCGAGTTGGGTGCGCATGATCCGCGGCCCCAACAGCTAAATTGTCCCGAGCGGTTTTAAAGCGGTCGCAGGCGGCCTAACTTAGCGGACAAACCCTTCGCCATGCCGTTTTACCACAAACTTGGAACGGTGCCCGACAAGCGGCACACGCAATTCCGAAAAGAAGACGGAAGCCTCCACCACGAGCAATTGTTCGGAACCATCGGCTTCGTGGGAATGAGCTCATTGCTCTACCACCTCCACCGGCCCACCATGGTGAAACGCGTGGGCTCATCACGCGATGTCCAGCCCAAAGCCGCCGTCGAAAACAACCTGTTGAGCCGGAAACTCGAAGGGTTCCGCATAAAACCCGTGGCCGATTACCTCGAAAGCCGAACCGCGGTGTTGTTCAATTCCGACGTAACCATTCACTTGGCTGCACCGACGGCGAGCATGGGCGAAACGGAATTTTTCAAAAACGCCGACTGCGATGAAGTGGTTTTCGTGCACGAAGGCTCCGGAACACTCCACTCCATGTTGGGCAAGGTGCCCTTCAAACCGGGGGACTACATCGTGATCCCGCGGGGCATCATTCACCGCTTTGCATTTGACGGTCCAAACAACCGGCTTTTCATCACTGAATCAGCCCATCCCGTGCACACGCCGAAGCGGTACCGCAACCACTTTGGGCAGCACCTCGAACACAGCCCCTACTGCGAACGGGACATGCACCCACCGGTCGAGTTGGAAACCATCGACGCCATCGGTGAATTTCCCATCCACATCAAAAAGCAGGGCGCGATTCACGAATACATCTACGCATCGCATCCGTTTGATGTCGTAGGCTGGGACGGCTACCACTTCCCCTACACGCTGTCCATTCACGATTTTGAACCCATCACAGGTCGGGTCCACCAACCGCCACCGGTCCACCAGACGTTCGAAACCGATGCTTTTGTCATCTGCAGTTTCGTGCCGCGGCTGTACGACTACCATCCGCTTTCGATTCCCGCGCCGTACAACCACAGCAACATCGACTCAGATGAAGTGCTGTATTACGTAGAGGGCGATTTCATGAGCCGCACCGGCATCGACCGGGGCTACATCAGCTTGCATCCGGCGGGCATTCCCCACGGACCGCACCCCGGCACCTACGAGGGAAGCATCGGCAAGACGAAGACCGAAGAACTGGCTGTTATGGTCGACACCTTCCGTCCGCTCCAAGTGACGGAAGCGGCCCTCAACATTGAACACGACGATTACCACCAATCTTGGTTAGACCCCGGGATGAAATGAACCCCATGAACCACAAACCCACCCCTACGCTCGAAAAGGTCGTCCCCGAAGCCGAGGACTTTTTGCCGCTGCTCGGCACGGACCACATTGAACTGTACTGCGGAAACGCCAAGCAAAGCGCGTACTACTACATGACCGCTTGGGGCTACAAACCCGTCGCGTATTCCGGCCTCGAAACCGGGAACAAGACAAGCGTTTCGTACGTGCTGCGTCAAGACAAAATCACCCTGGTGCTGACCTCTCCGTTGCAGGCCGGCGGGCCCATCAACGACCACATCAACCGGCACGGGGATGGCGTCAAGGCGGTGGCCTTGTGGGTGGACGACGCCGCGAAGAGCTACGCCGAAACCACCTCGCGCGGTGCCGTGGGTGTTTTTGAACCCGAGGTCCGGGAAAACGCCAACGGGCGCGTGGTGCTCAGCGCCATCGAAACCTACGGCGACACCATCCATGTCTTCGTGGAGCGCAAGGACTACGGCGGCGTGTTCCTCCCCGGTTACGAAGCGTGGAATCCAGCCGTCCCCGTTGAATCCGTCGGGCTCGAATACGTCGATCACATGGTCGGAAACGTGGGATGGGGCGAGATGAACACCTGGGTGGATTTCTACGCCCGCGTGATGGGATTTGCCCAATTGATCTCCTTTGACGACAAAGACATCAGCACGGAGTACACCGCCTTGATGTCCAAGGTGATGTCCAACGGCAACGGCCGCATCAAGTTCCCCATCAACGAACCTGCGGAAGGCCGCAAGAAATCCCAGATCGAAGAGTACATCGATTTCTACGAAGGTGCCGGCGTGCAACATATCGCCGTAGCAACCTCCAACATCATCGAAACCGTGACCGAGCTGCAGCGTCGCGGCATCGAATTCCTGCGGGTACCTGGCACGTATTACGACACCGTATTGGACCGCGTAGGCGAAATTGACGAAGACCTCGAACCCTTGCGCCAGTTGGGCATCCTCATCGACCGTGACGACGAAGGGTACCTGTTGCAAATCTTCACCAAGCCCGTCGTCGACCGCCCGACCATGTTCTTCGAAATCATCCAGCGAAAAGGCGCCAAATCCTTCGGAAAAGGCAACTTCAAAGCGCTGTTTGAAGCCATTGAACGCGAACAGGAAACCCGCGGCACCCTCTAACCTGCCCATGCCCGACGCTCCACTGCTGAAGGTCGAACGCCTTGCCGTTTCGTTTGGTGAAAACGAGGTGGTTCATGCCGTGAACTTCGACTTGCAGCAAGGAGAAATCCTCGCCATCGTGGGCGAGAGCGGTTCGGGAAAAAGCGTCACCTGTTCGGCCATCGCCGGATTGCTCCCGCGTGGGGGTCACATCAGCCACGGACGCTGCATCCACGGACCCACCGGTGCGCATTGGACAGCAGCAGAAACGCCTGCCAACCCCCCGTTGGGACGCGGCCTCAGCCTCGTATTTCAGGACCCGATGTCGTCGCTCAATCCATCGATGCGCATTGGTTGGCAAGTGGCCGAGACGGCCTTGGTGCACCGCCAATGCTCAACATCAGAAGCGCGTACCCTTGCGACCGCCCTGCTCAAAGAGGTGGAACTCCCCGATCCGGAAGCGGCATTCGAAAAGTACCCGCACGAAATGAGCGGTGGACAAAAGCAACGGGTCATGATCGCTTTGGCCTTGGCCGCCGACCCGGAAGTGCTCATCGCCGATGAACCCACGACCGCCCTAGACGCCACGGTGCAGAAATCCATTTTGGCGCTGCTGAAGAAAGTCCAAGGCCAACGGCAAATGGGCGTTATTTTCATTACCCACGACCTCGATGTCGTGCACGCCATCGCCGACCGGGTGCTGGTGATGCAGCACGGACGGATTGTCGAATCCGGCGAGGTCAACAACGTGCTGGAACAACCGGCCCATCCCTACACGCAAGCATTGCTCCGTGCCCGCGACATCGATCGCTTTGAACAAAATGTCCCGTCCGGATCGCCCTTGGTTCAGGCGGTCAAAGCGTCCAAGTGGTACGGCGATTTCTGTGCCGTCCACGACGTGAATTTGGTCATCGAACGCGGCGAACGGGTCGGACTCATCGGCGAAAGCGGAAGTGGCAAGTCCACATTGGGCCGCATGCTCATCGGCATGCTCCCGGCTACATCCGGAACCATCACCTTTGACGGAGAAGCGGTAGACCCCGCCAACCGTGCGAGCATGGCCCGGCTACGCGGACGTGCCCAGTTGGTGTTCCAAGACCCGTATTCGGCGTTGAATCCAAAGCTCACGGTGGGCAGCGCCCTCGGGGAGGTCCTGACCCATGCGGGCGTGAAAGCGTCAGAAGCCACGCACCAAGCCCGCCGCTTGCTCGAAGAGGTCGGTCTTGACGCCAGCGATGCCGCAAAGTACCCTGGTGGATTCAGCGGCGGACAACGGCAACGCATCGTCATTGCCCGGGCCTTGGCCATGGAACCGGAGTTTGTGGTGTTGGACGAAAGCGTAGCCGCCCTGGACGTCCAAATCCAGCGCGATGTGCTGGAGTTGTTGGACAGGATTGGTCGGGAACGTAGGCTCACCTACCTGTTCATCAGCCATGACCTCGACGTGGTGGCCTCGTTCTGCAACCGGCTCGTTATTTTGGAAAAAGGGCGCATCGTGGAGGCGGGGGAAACCGACGAAATCCTGCAGCACCCAGCTACCGAATACACCGCTGAACTCCTGGGCTCACGTCCCAAGAACCTCCGGTGAACAACCCGCCACCAGGAAGCCAAATCCTGCCTCCTCCTTTCGTAATTTGGGGCTTTCATTCCCGGCGTTTCCTCCATGTCCGATTCTCTGATTCACTCCTCCAACAATGCGGGCGTTCTGACCCTGACCATCGCTCGCCCCGAAGCCTTGAATGCCCTCAATGCTGCGGTCATTTCCCAATTGGCTGAGGCCATTGAAAACGCACAAACGCAAGCCGACGTCCAAGTCATCATCCTGACCGGAAGCGGTGAAAAGGCTTTTGTGGCCGGCGCCGACATCAAGGAATTTGCCGACTTCAATGCCAAGCAAGGCAAGCAGCTGGCCCAGCACGGACAAGACCATTTGTTCAATCGCATTGAACGGAGCACCAAACCCGTCATCGCTGCCATCAATGGATTCGCATTGGGTGGAGGGCTGGAACTCGCCTTGGCGTGCCACGTGCGCATCGCTTCTGAAAATGCCCGCATGGGGTTGCCCGAAGTGTCGCTCGGTGTCATCCCCGGTTACGGCGGAACCCAACGACTGCCCCAGGTCGTCGGCAAAGGCAAGGCCATAGAAATGATTTTGACCGCCGGCATGGTCAACGCGGCGGATGGCCTGGCCTGTGGCTTGGTCAACCAAGTGGTGCCTTTGCAATCGCTTGCCGAGGCCGCCGACACCATGGCACGAAAAATGATGAAGAACTCTCCGCGGGCCCTTCAAACCGCCATCCAAGCGGTGTTGGCCGGATACGAAGAAGGCATCAACGGCTTCGAAGCCGAGATCTCGTGCTTTGGCGCCAGCTTTGAAACCGAGGACTTCAAAGAAGGCACCCGCGCTTTTATCGAAAAACGCAAACCCCAATTCCCGGGAAAATGAGCAACGAAGCGCACGTCTTCATCCGAAACCGAAGCGGCCACCCCCTGCCCGCCTACGCGACGCCCTCCAGCGCCGGCATGGACGTCCGCGCCAAGCTCGAGGCCCCCGTCGTGCTCCAGCCAGGCGCGTACCAGCTCATCCCGACTGGGCTCTTCGCGGCACTGCCCGTGGGGACCGAACTCCAGGTCCGACCGCGGTCCGGCCTCGCCTTCAAGCACGGCATCACGGTGCTGAATGCCCCGGGCACCATTGATGCTGACTACCGCGGTGAAATCGGCGTGCTCCTCATCAACCACGGAACGCAGCCCTTCACCATCGAAAACGGGGAACGCATTGCCCAATTGGTCCTAGCGAAGTACGAGCGCATCGTTTGGTCCGAAACCGAAAATTTACCCGAAAGCCAGCGGGGCACCGGCGGCTTTGGGAGCACAGGAACCCATTAAGCTGAACACCCCATGAACATCGTCATCCCCATGGCCGGCCGCGGCAGCCGACTTCGTCCCCACACACTCACTGTGCCCAAACCCTTGGTGCCCGTCGGCGGAAAACCCATTGTGGAGCGGTTGGCCGAAGACATCGTTGCCATGAGCGCCGAACCCGTGGAAGAAATTGCTTTCGTCATCGGCGATTTCGGTGCCGAAGTGGAAGCGCAGTTGCTCGCCGTGGCCGAACGCCTCGGAGCGAAAGGCCACATCTGCTACCAAGAGGAGCCGCTGGGCACGGCGCACGCGATTTTGTGCGGAGCAGCTTGTTTGACCGGACCCGTCGTGGTGGCGTTCGCGGATACCCTTTTCCGCGCCGATTTCACCATCGACCCGACCGCAGACGGTGTGCTGTTTGTCAAACAAGTGGAAAACCCCAACGCGTTCGGCGTGGTGGTTACCGATGAAGACGGTGCCATCACGGATTACGTTGAGAAGCCCTCGGAATTTGTGTCGGACCTCGCCATGATCGGCATCTACGCTTTCCGCGACGGCGAGCGGCTGAAGCGCGAATTGCAGCGGCTCATTGACGAAAAGGTCATCAAGGGAGGTGAGTACCAGCTTCCCGACGCCTTGCGCAACATGACCCAAGCCGGCCTCCGCTTCGAACCCGGCACGGTGACCCATTGGATGGATTGCGGCAACAAAGTAGCCACCGTCGATACCAACCACCGCATCCTCGAACTCACGGCGGATGAACTCAGCGTTCCTTTTGACGCCACCGTCGAGAACAGCGTCATCCTGCCTCCTTGCCACATCGGGGCGGGCGCGCGCATCGTCAATTCAGTGGTCGGACCGCACGTGAGCATTGGCGAGGGCACCTCCATCGAAGACGCCCGCGTGAGCAATTCCCTCATTCAAGCGCACTCCGTGGTCAAAAACAAAGTGGTCCGCGATGCGATGATCGGAAACCACGCCCGTGTACTAGGCATTCCCACCGATGTCAGCCTGGGCGATTACAACGAAATCAGCTAAGCGTGCGGTTCTCGTCGTTCATCGGATACACGGTATTGGCCCTCGCGATAACGCTTGGGGCATGCAAAGGGCCTGCGGACCTCGCCGGCTTGCCCGTGTACGATGAAGGCTTTCAACGCACCTATTTCGAAGCCCAAAACCATTTGGCCAAAGGCGATCTGGATCTGGCGTACACCTCCTTTTTGGCGTGCCTCGACATGCAGCCCGAAGAACGTGCACTGCACTTCGACTTAGCCAAAATTGACCTGCAACGCGAACAGTACGAATCAGCGGTCAACCACCTCAACTCGGTATTGGAGGCGGATGAAACCCACCGCTGGGCACATGAATACCGCGCCAAAGCCCTGCTGGCCTTGGGCGATGCGGAGGCCGCACTGGAAGACCTGGTGTGGGTGGTACAAGCCCGACCGGGTGACCTCGATTGGATTTACGATTGGAGCATGAAACTCGCCGATGCCGGTGAGC
>CALKYI010000129.1 GCA_938003665.1 uncultured Flavobacteriales bacterium | reverse complement strand
GCGTTCAATTCTGCATCCACGGCTGCCGCCCAAACGTGTGCGTTGGGGTGCGCCTTCAAAACAGCTTTCACACCCGCTTCCGAGGCAATGGCTACAAATACATGCACCTCGCTGGGCGATCCGTGTGAAGCAAAGAGTGACGACAAGACCTGGACCAAGGACTCGCCTGTGGCCAGCACAGGATCGGTAACGAACAACACCCTTCCGGCCAGCGGCGGGGCACTGACCGCATCAATCCGAATCTTGAAGGCACTGTGCGCCGCATCGACATAATCCCGGCACGCCGAGACAAAGGCCTGTTCCGACCGATCGAACACCTCGGCCACCCCTTCATGCATGGGCAGCCCAGCCCTCAAGATGGTGGACAATACGGGGGGATTCGCCAAGCGTTGCGTCGGTGCTGGGGCCAATGGTGTCTGTACTTCACCGTTCACGTAGGCCAGCGATTTGGAGACCTCCACTGCCATGGCGTTCCCCAATCGCTTGAGGTTGAAGCGAAAGCGCATGGGATCTTGTTGGACCGTGACATCGCGCAATTCAGCAACGAAGGTGCCGAGGATGCTGGGGGTATGAGATAGGTTGTGCAGCATGGTTTCGGATTAACAAACGCGTTCGAAAGCTTGTTCGTACACTGCCCGCCAGCCGACCCATTCATTCAATTCTGCTACGGTTTCATTGTGCCACAACAAGGTCAACGTGCCTTCGACCGATTTGACCTCCCTCGCCAGTTGCTCGAGGGCTTCCAACGCCTCGTCGGGCGAGAGGCGCATGTACCTATTCAACGTGGCATCCATGGCAGCAACGGGGTGAAGCACCAGGTTCATGCGCTCATTTCTCGACAAATCAAACGCTCTAAAAGACCGGGAAAGTCCTGCACGAAAACCAATGGCATCGGCATATCCCAAACTGTGATCGTGTGCGACGCCCAGGGACTCTAAACGTTGCCAAGACGATGGGAACCGCTGCAGCAAGTAATGCTGCCGTGTGTGGGTAACAGCTGTACCGGTCAAGCGCTCGAAGCGCCGGCCCTCCTCCTTCATTTTTTGGGCATCCGCCGCATCGTGGGCGGCCACACCGGGGTGGAGACCAACATCGGCCGTCTTCATCAACCGTTGAATCAGGGCTTGAATTCCCAGTTGCTGCCAGTCCACGGGACGGTCAAACGTTCCGCGATCAGCCAGCAGCAAAAAGTACCGCGCCCTCAGCCCATGGCGCCTGTGCACATCCTCCAACCAATCGTACGTGGCGTAGGGGTCCTCTTCTCCATTGATCAACACGTTCCATCGTGCGCGCAACCGTTTGAAATCCGCACGCAGTGCATCTTTGATGCAAGCCCCTGCCAATCGCATGGGACTCCGGTGCTTGTAAGCGAACGCGCTGTCCACATCGATGGTCGCTTGCACAGCGTATTCGCGGGGCGCTGGATTGCAGCCCAGCGATTTCGCCCAAGCCCGCACACGGCACTCAATCTCTGGACGACCCAACCATCCTTCCCGGTAGGCCATGGAGCTTGCTGCGCAGTATCGCCCGAACGCATCGCGCGGTGCATTGCGCTCTTCCATTCGCGTCGTCATCCAAAACACCCAACTCCACCAGTCCGCATCTGTCCGTCCGCTGTCTTCGTTACGAACACCAAACGGAAGTCTGCCTGCGCCCGGAACCCCTTCGCCCTCGGCATCCGACCACATTTCTGTGCCCGGGTGTGTCAATAATTCGTCGGCCAATAGCCCAGCAGAGGGGATCCACGCCGGCCCCATGTCTGGTCTGCATTTCCCGCCATAACAAACCTTGAGGCCTTTCGATTGCACCCAATCCGCCTCATCAGCGGGCCAGTGCACCGACCAACCCAAGGCCACTTCAAAAACAATGTAAGCGGTGTACCGGTGGCGTTCCGTGAGGCGCTCACCGTCGATCCATATGGCTACTGATTGAGCCATTCTTGCAAGGTCTTGGCGATGTGAGCGGCAGATTGACCATCCCCATATACGGGCTGCGAAAAGTCCAACCCTTCTGCTTGTTGCTCAAACTGCATCGCTCGGTGTTCAA
>CALKYI010000128.1 GCA_938003665.1 uncultured Flavobacteriales bacterium | reverse complement strand
CAATAAAAATTTTCGTCGCAGGGCACCGCGGCATGGTCGGATCCGCCATTGTGCGCAATCTGCAGTCGAAGGGTTTTACCAACATCATCACACGCACCCGGGCGGAGCTTGACCTCACGAATCAGCAGGCCGTTGATGCGTTCTTCGAAAGCGAAAAGCCCCAACAAGTCTACCTGGCCGCAGCCAAGGTCGGCGGCATCCATGCCAACAACATCTACCGAGCGCAATTCCTGTACGAGAACCTCATGATGGAGGCCAATGTCATCCACGCGGCGTGGAAGCACGGCGTGGACAAACTCCTGTTTCTCGGTTCTTCTTGCATCTACCCCAAACTCGCCCCACAGCCGTTGGTAGAGGATGCGTTGTTGACCGGTCCCCTCGAGCCCACCAATGAGCCCTATGCCATTGCCAAAATCGCGGGCATTAAGCTGTGCGAAACCTACCGCCACCAATACGGCGCCAACTTCATCAGCGCCATGCCCACCAACCTCTACGGCCCGGGCGACAACTACGACCTCGAAACAAGCCACGTCCTGCCGGCCCTGCTCCGCAAAATCCACACTGCCAAAGTCAATGGGCACCCGAGCGTGCCGCTTTGGGGAACGGGATCGCCAAAGCGCGAATTCCTGCACGTGGACGATTTAGCCGAAGCATGCGTGCACCTCATGGACACCTACAGCGGCGAGGAATGGGTCAACGTTGGCTCCGGCGAAGACTTGAGTATCAAGTCACTGGCTGAACTGATTTGTGACATCGTTGGATACACCGGGGCGCTCGATTGGGACACCAGCAAACCCGACGGTACACCCCGCAAACTCATGAACGTCGATCGCATCAACGCGCTCGGTTGGAAGGCCAGTATCGGCCTCCGAGAGGGCATTGAACGGGTGTACGCCGAAGTGAAATCAACATTCGAATGACCCGAACCCTGCCGTTTCGCCTCACTGTGGTGCTCCTTGCATGGATGCCCGTGGTGACATTTGGGCAAGCAGGGAATTGGTGGGCATTGCGGACCGCGGACAGCACGGGGTTCGTTCCCATCGAACGGCTTGAATTGACCCAACCTTCGGATGCGACCACCTGGTGGCAACGGACCGTGTACAACCACCTTTTTGATTTTTCCGATACTGACCGTTCCCAAAACCTCATCGTGGTGGACCCGGTCGTGCAAGCGTACGCAGGTTCGATTCAGACAACCGATACCGAAGGCAACCCCCAATCACGCAGCTGGTGGGACAACATCCGCGGGGCGCGTTTTCAAGGCATCATCGACGGCAAGTGGCACCTAGGAGGCGAGTTGCTCGAGCGCCAAGGCTTGGCGGAACCGCTCCTCGGCTTCTGGGCAACAGAGTATCGAATTCCGGGATGGGGCCGAGCCAAATTGGGCAAAGACGGTGGTTTTAATACCGTTGACGAGGCCTACTTCGATGTCATGTTCACCCGAGGGTGGGTTGGACGCCAGCACCGCGCTTGGGGATGGGATGCCGGGGTCGACGCCCTCCACATAGGGACGGGACGTACGAGTGCATTCCTGTCGCGCCACGCTGTTCCCGCACCCTATATGCGGGTAACACACCAAGGTGTAACGCACCGCACCAGCTTCTGGTCGACCCGCTGGATGTCCACGCGACGCGGGCCGCTCGGGGAAACCGCAGAATCCTTGCTTGAGCGGAGCCGGGCACTTTTCCTAACCCACCAGCAGCGCATCGGATCCGGCTTCGTGATCCAGGGGGTCTACAACTTTAGCTGGGAAGCCACACGCCAGGAGGCCGCCGGTGGATGGGAAGCGCTCGGCTTTCAAGAGGGTGAACAGTACACCCCCACCCGGCACGTGGCAGGCCTCGACATCCAAGTGCACCAGCGAATCGCTACCGCCCGCATCTCAGCGTACGCCCAGCAGTCCCTGACGTGGATTGGCAGCACCCAATCGGTGGAGCCCCTTACTCGGGTGGTGGGCATTCACGCTAAGAGCGACCGCTGGATGGTGCGCGCCGAATGGACTGAACGGAAAACGAGCCACTGCCGCGACTGCCACACCATCGCCGA
>CALKYI010000127.1 GCA_938003665.1 uncultured Flavobacteriales bacterium | reverse complement strand
CGAACGGTTCTGCGGACGGGAAGAAAATCCGGCCGTTTTGGCTGTGGATGGTTCCACCCATGGTAGCGGCGTTATCGACGAAATCGAACACCCCATCGGGCTGGTTCATGCCGTTGATGTCCAACCGGTCCATGCCCAACAATTGGATGAGGAGTGTACCGTCCAGCGGGTTGCGTGGAATGTAATTCAGGTCGACTCCTGTCGCTGGGTCGTTGTACCAAATGTTCAATCGGAAATTCTCCTCGCTCAGTCCAAACGCCTGCATGGAGTAGACGTTCTTCATCATGATTTTCCAAAGCGGTGCGGGATCGCCGTTGCTCAGGCGCAATTGCGTGATGCTCGACTTGAGCATTTTCAGCATCAGCGCGTCCGGAGCGGTGTAACCGTCCTGCGAAATGGTTCCTACCTGGTAGGTCTCTCCGCCTAGGGTATATTCGTACGCCACTGCGAGGACCTCGGCATTGTTCAGTGCTTGACGCAACGAGATGAAGCCGAGCCGCGCGTTGTACGTGAATTCAGTCGGCGCCAGCTTTCGTGCATTACCGACGCGCTCGTAGTGAATGCCCTGGGTCAGCCCCAATCCCATTCCGGCGATGGCCCCGTTCGCCCCGGTAAATCCGAGTACATTCGGATCGCTGACCATCATGTCAAACAGCTGGTTGTTCGCGTTCGTGGGGTTGCGTTGGGCCGTAACGGAATCGCCGACGAGGGTTTCGACCGGGAGGTTGGACGACACGTAATCAGGGTGCTCACCGAGATCGGTGAATCCGATGACATTCCGCACGTCCTGGGTGTTGGCCTGCGTATTCACGACCCACACCTCGATCCGCGTGATATTCACCCCGGAATTCGGAACCGGCAAGCTTTGCATGGCCTCGTCGTATTGATCGAGGAAGTACTGCGAGAGGAAATAGTGCCGGTTGGCTTCGTAGTCGTCAGCACGGATGTTGAACTCCTGCGTCTGGGCGCCGCCTTCAACTTCGATCTCCTTGCGCTCGCCTTTTTGCTGGGAGAAAACGGTCGTGTTGTACAGACGTCCCCACTGGGTCTCCAGCTTGACACCGAACAAACTCTGGCTCCCCGTAATCAGGGTTCCCGGGAGGGGCATGGAAATGTGTCCTGCCTCGAAATTTTTCAAGATGTCATCCTCTTCCCCTTGGAAGCCAATGTTCATCTGGTTCTCAAAATCGAAGAGCGCTTCGGTATTGTAATTCGTTCCCAGGTCAATCTTGTCGCCAATCTTTCCGCCGATGTTGAGCTGGATGCGCTGGTCAAAATCAAACGTCGTGATGCGGCGTTGGCGTTCCGGAATCCGCGGGTTCTCGGTATCGGAAATGTTGATGCCAAACGTGAGTTCCGCCGAACCTTGGGGCTTGATTTCGATTTCGTTGCTGCCGAAAATGGTTTCGAACAGTTCGCTGTCCACCGTCAACTTTGGGGCAAACGCGCGCTCCGCCTCATCGTCTTCGGCTTGGAGGTCATTCCAATATTCCGATAGGTTGCCGGTGATGTCGTAGTCGAGGTATTCGTCGAGCGTCAAGAACGTCGACGGCCGGTACAACAAGGTGTCGCCAATGCGTTGCTGGATGCTGTACAGGCCCGTGGTTTCGTCGAAGACAATTTCATAATTGAAGTTCTCCGGCCAAGCGAAATCAAAGCCCGCTGGACTCTCCGTTGGATTGTACTGATCCTCCCCACCAAAGGGGAATGGCAAGATGATGGGAAGCGAGTCGTTCGCCGTTTCCGCTGTGGCTTGAGCCCACACGCCTGAAAACAAAGAAAGCCCCAGGACCAGGGCAAAAATCTGTGCAAAACGGGGCTTCTCGAACTTCATCACAACCGTTTCAATGCGTGTTTGATCAAGTCCTCTACCGCAGTCATATCGGGCGAATCCTTCATTATCTGGTCCAGTGTCTTTTCACAACGCGCGCGGTCAAAACCAAGGGTCGTGAGGGCAATTAACGCCTCTTGCCGCGAATTATTGTGCCCGCCTTGTGCTCCACTTGCGGAAGGCATGGCCGGCGCATCGATGGCGCCCAGTTTGTCCTGCAAATCAATGATGATGCGCTGGGCGGTTTTTGCACCGATGCCTTTGACGCTTTTCATCGCATTGACATCCCCAGACTGAATGGCTTGAGCGGCTTGGTCCACATTCATCGCGCTCAGGATCATACGCGCTGTGCTAGCCCCAACCCCGCTGACACCGAGCAACAGCAAGAACATGCTGCGCTCCTCAGGCTGACTGAACCCATAAAGTAACTGAGCATCTTCCCTAACGACCATGTGCGTGTGCAGCATGACGGATTCGTCGGCACCCAATTGCTCAAAGGTGTTGAGGCTGATGTGCACCTGGTACCCCACGCCACCGCATTCGACCACGGCGTACGTGGGCGTTTTCTCTACCAGCCTTCCCCTCAGGTGATGAATCATGCGTTGCTTTTGATTTGTGCATCGACAACGGCCAACCGCACCATGTCGTGGATTTCACGGACGGAAGACCCCATTTGCAATACGTGGAACGATTGCCGCATGCCCAACAAAACAGGTCCTTGGACTTCGACCCCCGCCATTTCCTGCAGCAGCTTGTACGCGATGTTGCCGGCGGCAAGGTTCGGGAAAATCAAGGTGTTCACCCGCTTGTTGTGCAGCGTTGAGAACGGGAACGATTCAGAGAGCAACTCGTCGTTCAAAGCGAAGTTGGCTTGGATCTCGCCGTCCACAATCAAGTCGGGATGGCGCTCCTTCAAAATACGGGCGGCCTCCGCCATTTTCTCCGCATCTGCTCCGCCTGCCGAACCGAAGTTCGAGTAACTCAGCAACGCGATTCTGGGGACGATGCGCAGGTTGCGCACAGCCTTTGCGGTCAGCGCTGCAATGGATGCAATTTCTTCAGCCGTAGGATCCAAGTTCACCGTCGTGTCCGCAAAGAACATGGGGCCGCGCTTGGTCTCGAGGATGTACATGCCCGCAACCTTATCCACGTCATCCGCTTTGCCAATGACTTGCAACGCCGGGCGGATTACGCTCGGATACGTGCGGGTCAACCCGCTGATCAGCGAATCCGCAAGGCCTGTGCGCACCATCATGGCTCCGTAGTAGTTGCGTTGACGCATGAGGCGCTCTCCTTCGCGAGCGGTCAACCCATGGCGCATGCGCAGTTGGAAAAACTCTTCGCCGAAGGCCTTTCGGCGCTCGAATTCTTCGTCGGAGCGAGGGTTGATGACTTCGACGCCCTCCAACTCCAAGCTGTGTTCTTTGATGAGCCCTTCGATGACCGAGCGACGACCCAGGAGGATGGGCTGTGCAATGCCTTCTTCGAGGGCCTGTTCTGCCGCTTTCAATACGCGGTAATGATCGGCTTCGGCGAACACCACGCGCTTCGGCGATTTCTTCGCACGATCGGCGATGGTTCGGGCGAATCCGGTGTCATAGCCGATGCGGTCGAGCAAGTTCTTGCGGTAGGCGTCCCAATCTTTAATCTCGTGTTTGGCGACGCCCGATTCCATCGCTGCTTTGGCCACCGCAGGGGCGACGTATGTGATGAGGCGCGGGTCCAACGGCTTGGGAATGATCAGGTCGCGTCCAAAAACGAACGACTGGTTTCCGTACGCTTCCGACACCTCATCGGGTACGTTTTCTTTGGCGAGGTCGGCGATGGCGCGCACCGCGGCCAGCTTCATCGCGTCATTGATGCCCGTTGCACGTACATCGAGCGCCCCGCGAAAGATGAACGGGAATCCCAAGACGTTGTTCACTTGGTTGGGATGGTCCGAGCGACCGGTCGCCATGATGATGTCGTCGCGAACTTCCATGGCCGCGTTATAGCCAATCTCAGGCTCGGGATTGGCCAATGCAAAGACGATGGGGTTTTGGGCCATTCCAGCGACCATGGCTGGTTCGACCAACCCGCCTTTGCTCAATCCCAAGAACACATCGGCATCCTTCATCGCCGCTGCGAGCGAATCGAATCGGCGATCGTTGGCATACCGTTGCTTGGAGGCGTCTAGCCCCTCGCGAGCAGTGTTGATGTGACCCCGGCTGTCGAACACATCCACCTGGTTGGCGGACATGCCCAATTGCTCGTACAAGTCCAAGCAACTCATGGCTGCTGCGCCGGCCCCGCTCACAACGATGCGAATGTCCTCAATGGATTTCTCGGCCAATTCCAGGGCGTTCAACAAGGCAGCAGCCGAAATGATAGCCGTGCCGTGTTGGTCGTCGTGCATAACGGGAATGTCCAGTTCTGCCTTCAGTCGGCGTTCGATTTCAAACGCCTCAGGGGCTTTGATGTCCTCCAGGTTGATGCCTCCGAACGTTGGCGCAATGGCCTTGACGGTGTTGATGAACTGCTCGGGGTCGCTCGCGTCCACTTCGATGTCGAATACGTCGATGTCGGCGAATACCTTAAACAAAACGCCCTTCCCCTCCATCACCGGCTTACTCGCCTCTGGACCGATGTCGCCCAAACCGAGCACGGCTGTACCGTTGGTGATGACCGCGACGAGGTTGCCTTTGGCCGTGTAATTGTAAACGTCCTCTTTGTTCTCCGCGATGGCCTTGCAAGGTTCCGCAACACCTGGACTGTAGGCCAGGGCCAGGTCCTTTTGCGAGCTATACGGCTTTGTCGGGAGGACCTCAATCTTCCCTTTGCGGCCTCTGCTGTGGTAATCGAGCGCTTCGCGTTTGCTTGATGGGTTCATCCGTAGCGATTCGGGTTAGCGGACGGAAAAATGACGCTTTCAGCGGCTTATTGAACCAAAAACTGTTCGGTTACACGCTCACCTTCCGGGGTCGTCAGCGCCAACACGTACATCCCAGCTGGGTAGGCAGACGCATCAATGTAGACCACGCCTTGCTGAGCGCGTAGTGTTTGCTGCTCGACCAATTGTCCGGCCGCATTGTGGATGGTCATTTCGGCCCGTGCCGCACCATTCAACTGGTAAGGGAATGACGACAGACCCGTCACTGGTTGCGGGAACAGAGGCGATGACTCAATGGTCGACTCGTTCACATTCAATGCGCAGTTTTCAGCATCAAGGCAGTACAAGACCTGCTGGCACGTGCCGGCCGCAATGTCTCCGACCGGGTGGAAGCAGTACTCCAATGCGGTCACACCTGCTACACCTGCCGGGTAGTAATCGGCAATAAAAGTGGTATCGGTTTCATTGGGGAAGAGCTCAACCAAGTACCCTTCCGTGGAGAACGAGCTGAACTGACCATAGGGATAGCACAAAGGCCCCCAGCAGAAGCGGTCATATGCGCCCGCTGCGTCTTCGTCGTAAGGCAAATTGTATGGGCTCACCAATTGAATGATGTTGCGCGTCACCATCAAATTCAAGGTGTCATCTGTCAGGTTGGTCACATCCCAGTGCAAAGCAATCTCCTCGTTCTCCGGATCGTCAAGTGACCCTTCGAAGACCTCAATCGGGTCAACCAGTGATGGCTGCGCCCACGAAACGGCAGGGCTCATCACCGCGCAAAGCAGGATTGAAAAGAACAGCGTTTTCATCTTCATGGGGGCGAAGATACCGAGATTGGTGTGGATTTTGTGTCTGGACGAAGACAAGCTTTAACCAGTTTCCGTTTAATTTGTCTTCGCAAGAAATGAAACACCCTTCCCCCATGCCTCGATTCCACACCTTTCTCATGCTCATCTGCACGCTTGCCTTGGGCGTTGGCGCTTCGAAAGCCCAGTCGCTCCCGGCTGTGCAACTGAAAAACCTCGCAGGGGAAACCATTTCCACTGGCGATTTGGCCACGGAAGGGCAGCCCACCCTGATTTGCTTCTGGGCCACGTGGTGCAGCCCCTGCAAGCGCGAGCTCAACAACTACGCGGAACTCTACGAGGACTGGCAAG
Organism: uncultured Flavobacteriales bacterium; assembly: GCA_938003665.1. Classification (GTDB taxonomy): domain Bacteria; phylum Bacteroidota; class Bacteroidia; order Flavobacteriales_D; family Sanyastnellaceae; genus UA16. The sequence goes on along the minus strand of CALKYI010000127.1, from coordinate 2,265 downwards.
ACGAGACGGGAGTGAACATCGTGGCCGTGAGCATCGACGACCAGCGCAGCATCCGCCGGGTGGCGCCGTACGTGAACAGCGTGCTGTGGGATTACGACGTACTGCTTGATCCGAACAAGGATTTTGCCCGCGCCATGCAAGTGGTCAACGTGCCGCACACCTTCTTGGTCAACGGTGAAGGGGAAATCGTCTGGCAACACAACAATTACGCGGACGGTGACGAAGAAGAGGTGTACGAGGAACTGCTGAAACTCGTCGAATGAAGCGCATCGCCATCCTCTCCATCGTCGCATTGGGCTTGAGCGGAATCGCTTGGAGCCAAGGCGGTGATTCAGAAGCCGGAACGGTCACCGGGAATGTGCAGATGCTGTGGCAATCCTACAGCGAAGACCCCGCGATTGGCGCCATCGTCCCTCCGGAAAAAACCGGCTTCAACGCCTTCGGCAACCTCATTTACAACCAAGGCGGATTCTCTGCCGGCTTGCGCTACGAGTCCTACCTGAGCGCTGTACTCGGTTTTCCAGGTCGCTTCAAAGGAAGTGGAGTCGGCTATCGTTTTGCGCGGTACGCCGATCCAGAAGGCAAGGTGGATTTCACCGTGGGCAATTTTTACGAGCAATTCGGCAGCGGCATTGTGTTACGCGCCTACGAGGAGCGCGCGCTGGGCATTGACAACGCTTTGGACGGCGTTCGACTCATCCTGCGCCCGATCGACGGAATCGAGGTGAAGGCCTTGTATGGTCGGCAGCGATTGGATTTCGACAGCCGCCTCATAAACGGGCCCGGAACCGTGCGCGCCGTTGACGGCACCGTTGACCTCAACTACCTGCTCGCTGAGCAAGGCGGGAACGATTGGAAAACCAAGGTGACCTTGGGAGCGAGTTTCGTTAGCAAGTTTCAAGCGGGCGGGACCATCACCAAAGATTCCTTGCTGTTGACGCTACCTGAAAACGTGGGCGCCTGGTCGTACCGACTGGATGCCTTGCGAGGTGGGTGGTCTGCCGGAATCGAATACGCGGGCAAAATCAATGACCCCAATGCAGACAACGGCTACATTTACCGCAATGGCGAGGCCCTTTTGCTGAATTTGGGTTACACCCGACGCGGGCTTGGCGTTAGCTTGAGCGCGAAAACCGTGGACAACATGAGTTTCCGTTCAGACCGCGACGTGCTCCTCTTTGATTTGCCCATCAATTACATCCCCGCGATCACGCAACAGCACACGTACAACTTGGCCGCCACGTTGTACCCCTATGCCACGGTCATTTCGGGTGAGTCCAGCGCCAGCGCAGAAATCTTCTACACCATCCCCAAAGGCACCAAACTCGGCGGTAAATACGGCACCAAAATCAGCGCCAACTTTGCGGCTGCCAATGATTTGGATACGACCAACCTCGCCGGTGTTGAAGGCTTGGTGAATGGCTACGAACGCAACTCGTGGGGTTTCGGCCCCACCAAATTTGTGCGTGACTTCAATGTGCAGGTGAGCCGGAAAGAATCGAAGAAATTCAAGTGGAAGTACACCTACTACAACTTCCAGTTCAACACCCTCGCGACGCCTGTAACGACCACCTTCAAGGGCATCGTTTACGCCGACATTCACGTGCTGGAGACGCAAATCAAAACGCGGAAGCGCGAAAGCCTCCGAACGGAATTTCAGGCGTTATTCACCGAACAAGACAAGGGCGATTGGGCCACCGTTGTCGCGGAATACACGTGGAGCCCGCACTGGTTCGCCAGCGTCATCGATCAGTACAATTTTGGCAACCCAGACGAAAGCGCAAGGGTGCATTATCTGTACGCGGCTGTCGGCCGAATTGACGGGCCGCATCGCCTGTCCATTGGGTACGGAAAGCGACGGGAAGGCATTTTCTGCATTGGCGGGGTTTGTCGCGCCGTACCGGCATCAAATGGGTTCGAGGTGAATTTCTCCTCGAGTTTCTAATGAAATCGCGGGCAATACCCTATTTTTGAGCACTTAGTGAGAAATTAATACAACCAAATCGTTAACAACATGAAGCACATTTACGCTTTGATCGCTGCTCTGATGGTCGGAACAGCATCGTTCGCGCAGTTGCCTGACGGCAGCATCGCGCCTGACTTCACCGCCACTGATATCAATGGCGTGGAGCACAATCTCTACGACTTGCTCGATGAGGGCAAGAAAGTAATCGTCGACTTCTCTGCAACATGGTGCGGCCCTTGCTGGAGCTACCACACCAGCGGTGTATTCGAAGAATTGTATGAAGAGTACGGCCCTGACGG
>CALKYI010000126.1 GCA_938003665.1 uncultured Flavobacteriales bacterium | reverse complement strand
TCAGTGCCCACGCGGACGTTGTTCTCCACAAGCTGGCGATTCGCTGCGAGGCTTGCCCCCCCCGTGGCCTCGTTGATGAAGCGCAGCAAAAACGGCGTGAGCACTTTGCCTTCGACACCCTGTTCCACGGCAGCCTGCAATCCGGATTCGATGGCCGTTTCAATGGCCGTTGGATCCGCCGCTGCCGCCTCTGGGATGGGATTGGCCACGAGGAATCCGCCTCGGAGTCCGAGCGTCCACTTGGCGTGCATCGCCGCCGCCACCTCTTCGGGGGTATCGCACCGGTGGGGCACGCTCAAGCCGCTTTCGCGGGTAAAGAAGGCTGGGAACTCGTTGGTGCCATAGCCGATGACGGGAATTCCCGCTGACTCGAGCACCTCCAAGGTTTTAGGGAGGTCGAGAATGGATTTGGCTCCGGCGCTGACGACGGCTACATCCGATGCCGCCATTTCTGCTAAGTCTGCCGACACATCCCAAGTCGAGGCCACGCCTCTGTGCACGCCGCCGATGCCTCCCGTCGCAAAGACGGCAATACCGGCCTGCGCCGATCCGATCAAGGTACCGCTCACCGTAGTCGCTCCAAGCACGCGCTTGGCCAGTGCCAAGGGCATATCGCGGCGTGAGATTTTCCACACCCCCGCCTCCGTGGCCAAAGCGTGCAACATATCTGCATCGCAGCCGACGTGGATTTGACCGTTGGCGACGGCGACGGTCGCCGGAACGGCACCGCCCGATTGCGCCAACGACTCAAGGGTCTGGGCCGTTTCGAGGTTGGCCGGAAACGGCATTCCATGCGCGACAATGGTCGACTCCAACGCCACAACCGGCTCGCCGTTGCGAAGGGCTTCAGCAACAGGTGCGTGGATGTGGATGAGCGGGTTGGTCATGGATTTCTGGGTTTACCACACGGTGGCGCTTTCCATGGATTGCCAAATGCGGTCTTTCAGCTGTTGCAGGCCTTGCTGCGCCACACTTGAAAAGAAAATGGGATCCAGGTCTTCGATTTCAGCGCGCATCGCCTCCTCGAGCTCGTCATCCAACATGTCGGCTTTGGACACCGCCAGCAGGCGGTTCTTTTTCAGTAGGTCGGGGTTGTACTTCTCCAACTCGTTGAGAAGGGTCTCGTACTCGGTGCGGATGTCGTTCGCGTCCGCCGGGACCAAAAACAACAACACTGGGTTGCGCTCGATATGGCGCAAGAATCGCAAACCGAGGCCTTTGCCCTCAGCCGCTCCTTCGATGATTCCGGGAATATCCGCCATCACAAATGAGCGGTCATCGCGGTAGGCGATCATGCCGAGGTTGGGCTTCAAGGTGGTAAACGGATAGTTGGCGATTTCCGGCTTGGCCGCGCTCACGACCGAAAGCAAGGTGGACTTCCCAGCGTTCGGGAATCCGACCAATCCCACATCGGCCAGCAATTTGAGTTCGAGGATTTTCCATTCTTCGAGGCCCTCCTCTCCGGGTTGTGCATACGTCGGCGACTGACGAACGGAAGACTTAAAATGGTCGTTTCCGAGGCCGCCCTTGCCGCCGGGGGTGATGATGACCTCTTGGCCATCGTCGAGGATTTCAACGAGGACTTCCCCGGACTCGGCATCCTTGACAACCGTACCGAGTGGCACATCGATGTACGAGTCCTTTCCGTCTGCGCCGTGCTTGTGTTGACCGCGGCCCGGTTCGCCGTGTTCAGCGATGACGTGGCGGGCGTACTTAAGGTGCAGCAGCGTCCAATATTGAGCATTGCCTCGGACAATCACGTGCCCTCCGCGTCCACCGTCACCGCCATCGGGTCCGCCCTTCGCCGTCATCCGGTTGCGCATGAAATGCGACGAACCGGGGCCGCCCTTGCCAGAGCGGCAGCAAATCTTGACGTAATCAACGAAGTTCTCGCCCGACATGCGTGGGGTCAGTGGTTCGGAATGGCCGCTTGCAAGCGTTCCGTGATTTCTTCAATGGTGCCGATGCCGTCGACGCCCGTGAACTTTCCTTGTGCGGCATAGTGGCTGGCCACTGGAGCAGTTTCGGCGTTGTACACGTCGATGCGCTTCTGGATCACCGCTGGGTCCGCGTCATCGGGACGTCCACTCGTCTCCGCGCGGGCCAAGAGCCGCGTCTTGAGCTCCTCCTCCGCCACATCCAAAGCGAGCATGCACGAGACCGGCGTTTCGCGTCCGTTCAAAAACACGTCCAACGCCTCGGCTTGAGCGGTCGTT
>CALKYI010000125.1 GCA_938003665.1 uncultured Flavobacteriales bacterium | reverse complement strand
TGGCTCGTGGATGGCGTGGAAGTGTGCACCGGCGAAGCGATTGGATTGGATGGTCCGTGTGCGGAAGCTGCCGCCGCCTTGATGGATGGCATGGAAATCGAAGTGATCGTCGAGGATGAATCCGGATGTGAGTTTGCCACCCAATTCACTTGGATTGCATCCAACATCTTAGAACATGAACAAGCTATTCACGCTTGGCCTAACCCGGCTCAAGGCATCCTCAACGTTACCGGCATCGGTGCAGGTGAAACGGCGACGTTGCATTCACTGACTGGCCAGCTGGTTGCAACGCACGCCGTCCATGCAGCTGCCCAAATCGTTCGCATGGACGTAAGCGACGTACCCTCAGGAGCCTACTTGCTCCGCGTAGGTCCGCTGTGTTCCCACATCCTGATCCGTCGTTAACTTTCGGACATGACCACGGAACCCTCCATCCTGACTTCAACCCAAAACGGGATTTGCACCATTACGTTGAACCGACCATCGGTGTTCAACAGCTTCGACCAAGCCATGGGACACGCGTTTCAAGCCGCTCTAGATGCTGCTGCGATAGACGAGGCTGTTCGGTGCGTGGTCATCACCGGCAACGGCAAGGCGTTTTGCGCCGGCCAAGACCTCAAAGAAGTCACTGCACCCGACGCACCGGATTTCACCGAAATCGTTGAACAGACGTACAACGAGAGTGTTCGCCGCATCCGCTCCATGGAGAAGCCTGTGGTGGGAGCAATCAACGGGGTTGCTGCCGGCGCTGGTGCCAACATCGCTTTGGCGTGTGACCTCACCGTAGCGCGAGAATCTGCTCCATTCATCCAGGCATTTTCCAAAATCGGCCTCATCCCAGACAGCGGAGGAACATGGTTCTTGCCGCGCTTGGTTGGCATGCAGCGGGCTGCGGCATTGGCCTTCCTCGGGGACAAACTCAGTGCCGCTGAAGCCGAAACCATGGGGCTCATCCACAAGGCCGTAGCTGACGACGCCTTCGAGGCCGAAGTGGCCGCCCTAGCAGAGCGGTTGGCACAGATGCCGACCCGAGGATTGGGTTTGACCAAACGCGCCTTCAACGCCGGATGGACTGCGGAGTTGACCGACCACCTCACCACGGAACGGGACCTGCAGATGGAAGCCTCGGAAACCGCCGACTACGCCGAAGGTGTTGCAGCATTCCTCGAAAAACGCGCACCCAAATTCAAAGGATCATGACCGGTGAATGGATTGCCGTAGCAGACCGATTGCCTGAGGACGACCAACGCGTCTTGGCCTTCATCCCCGGCAACCGCGTATTCCTTCCGGGAAAGGACTTGGCATTTGAAATCCGAGAGGTCATTGTATTGCGGTTTTGCCAGGATTACTTCGCCGACCAAGCCGAAAAACGCGAAAAACACGGGCGTCACTTTTGGGCTGGAGAAGGCAACAGCAACCACTTTTTCAACGACGTAACGCATTGGATGCCCATGCCGGTCAAACCGGACGTGGCTTAAGCATCAGCGGTGCGCAAGGGCGTGCATTTGAATGGCCGCCAAGCCGGCGGTTTCTGTACGCAGGCGCTGTTCACCGAGGGAAACGGCTGAAGCACCGAGGGCGCACGCCGCATCGATTTCCGGCACGGTAAAATCGCCTTCCGGCCCAATGGCTACCCAACACGAATCGGTCGTCGATACCGCATCGAACAAGTGTTGTTTCTCCCCTGGTTCGCAATGCGCGATGTACCCAGCCGTGGTGCGCGCCTCTTCCGAATGCAACCAGTCCTGCCACGCCATCGCTGGAGCCAACTCGGTCAACCACAGCTGCTGGGACTGTTTCAACGCACTGACCAAAATTTTCTCCCAGCGCTCTGCCTTCTCGGTTTTTCGTTCGCTCCGTTCCGTCCAGACGGGCTGAATCTTGCGGACACCATATTCCATGGCCTTCTCCAAGAGCCATTCAAAGCGATCCGTGCTTTTGGTGGGCGCGATGACCAATGTCAATGGAAACGCGGGTGCTGGCTGGGTTTCCACCAATTCCGTTGAGACCACACATCGGCGCTTATCCGCCTCCGTCAAAATCCCTTCATACCGGTGACCTTTGCCATCGACCAGCCCGATGCGGTCGCCCACATTGGCGCGCAGTACGCGCACCAAGTGCTTGGATTCATCCGGATCCAAGGTGTGCACTGGGTCAACATTGGGCGCAAAAAACAATCGCATGGCCCAAAGGTATTAGTCGCCGTTGAAACTTAG
>CALKYI010000124.1 GCA_938003665.1 uncultured Flavobacteriales bacterium | reverse complement strand
GGTGCCGTGAGCAGCACCTTCAGTGGCGGAGACTTCGACTTTGGCATCAGCGTTTTTTCCTCGGACGGCTCTACGCTGGAATACAGCACCTACCTCGGTGGTTCTCAACGGGAATACCCCCACAGCCTCGTGACGGACGAGACCGGCGACATCTACGTCATGGGCACCACGGGCTCCCAAAATTTTCCGACCACTGCGGATGCCTATGAACCGGATTTCATCGGCGGACCGTTCCTCGATTTGGGGGCGTTCAGTTTTTTCGGGATGTTCGAAAACGGGAGCGACATCGTGGTTTCTAAAATAGACGGCGTGGACGGTTCGCTGGAGGCATCGACGTTCGTTGGGGGTTCCGAAAACGACGGCCTCAACCTCGGCCAAAAACTCAACTACAATTACGGCGACGTGTGCCGCGGTGAAGTGGTGGTTGATCCTGCCGGAGCCGTCTGGGTGGCTTCGAGCTCGCGCAGCGATGATTTCCCCATGGTGGATGCCTTCGATCCGGGGCTCAGTGGCTCAAGCGACGCGGTGGTCTTTCGCCTGTCGAACGACCTTTCGAGCCTGGAGTTTTCGACCTATTTCGGGGGTGAATCCGATGACGCGGCGTTTGCCATTCAGTTTTCTTCGGCGCAAGCCCTGGCGTACGTCACGGGCGGCACCAAAAGCAATGATCTGCCCACCACCCCGGGGGCCTATCAACCGGATCTAGCCGGGGATGTGGACGGGTACGTTTTCTCCATTGATTACGAAGGCCCGCCGTTTTTGTCGACAGCTACGTACTTCGGCACGGACGACTACGACCAATCGTATTTTGTCCAGCTGGACACCGACAACCGACCGCACCTATGTGGCCAAACCGTGGGCAGCGACTTAGCCCTCGTGGGTGATGTGTACGATGCCAACCCCAACGGCAGCACCTTCGTTGTGCGACTTAGCGACAACTTGGAAACGGCGGAATTTGTCACCCGAATTGGGTTGCCCATGACGGGCGTTGACATCAGTCCGACGGCTTTTCTGATTTCCGATTGCGATGAGATGTACATCAGCGGCTGGGGCGGCCAGACCAATTCGGCCAACAGCGCATACGCCTCCCAATCCACCACCAGCGGCATGCCGACCACAGAAGAGGCATTTCAGCTTAGCACGGATGGGAGCGATTTCTGGTTGGGCGTGTTGGCACCGGATGCCGCCGACTTGACGTACGGCACCTACTTCGGCGGTCAGTTTTCCAACGAACACGTGGACGGGGGCACCTCTCGGTTCGACAAAAACGGCACGGTGTACCAAGCCGTGTGCGCTGGCTGTGGCGGATGGGACGATTTCCCAACGACGACGGGTGCATGGTCGAACACCAACGATGCGGGCAACTGCAACCTCGGCGTATTCAAGTTCAACCTCGGCTCCCTGGTGGCGGACATCGAGATCGAAGCCCCTGACCTGATTTGTGCGGGGGATCCGATCCAATTCATCAACAACAGCATCGGCGGTACGGATTACGAATGGTCGTTCGGGGACTTGAGTTCGAGCGATGAAGAGAATCCCGAGTACATCTATGCGACACCTGGTGAATGGGAGATCATGCTCATTGTCTCGGACATCACGGGCTCCGCGGGATGCCTGGAACCCGACACGGCTTTTGCCACCCTGTTCATTGAAGAAATTCCGCAGCCACTGATCGATGAAATTCCACCTATATGCGAAGGCGAATCGGTTAACCTGCAGGCGTACGGCACCGATGCGCTTCAATGGCAACCGGATCCCACCTTAGAAGACCCTACCGTTTCCAATCCGTTGGTAACGCCCACGGAGACGACGACCTACACCGTTGAAGACAGCAATGCTTGTGGCGTGGGAACAGCTTCCGTCACCGTGGTGGTGGAGGTGCTGCAGACGGAGATCTCTCCGGACATGACCATCTGCAACGGCGACGTGGTGGAGTTGGAGGCCACCGGTGGCAGCGAGGTGATTTGGAGTCCGACAGCCGGGTTGGGTTCGCCTACGTCGGGGACCACCACGGCCAGTCCGACAGAGACAACCACGTACACGGCTACGATTTCGACCCCAGCAGGGTGCCTCGGAGAAGAGGAAGTCACCATCAACGTGATCCAATCCGCGCCCGGCGGTCAGACGTATCCGACCATTTACTTGTGTGCCGGCCAAGGGGTGTTTTTAGAAGCTTCGGAAGGGGACAGTTACGTGTGGACGCCCGAAGACCTGGTAACCAATCCGTACAGCCAAAATCCCTACACTTCCCCGTCTCAAAACACCACCTACTACGTTTCCATTTCCAATGCGTGTGGCGTGGGGACGGACAGTGTCTCGGTGGAACTGGTGGCGCCGACGGCTTCGGCCACCGGTGGGGGGTGGATGTGCCGGGGCGAGACCATGGAACTGAGTTCATCGGATGCGGTTTCCTACACGTGGTCGCCGGCGGCCTTGGTGGCCGACCCCAACGCCCAAACCACCCAGGTATTCCCCATCGAAACCACCACGTTCACCATCTACGCCACGGACCAATACGGATGCACGGGCAGTTCGGAAATCACGGTGTACGTATGGCAACCGCCTTACGTAGACGCTGGTCCGGACCGCGAGGTGGATTGGCTCGATGAGGTGCGGTTGTTCGGGACGGTGGATGCAGACACGCTGTGGTGGTCGCCCGCGGATAACTTGAGTTGTAGCGATTGTTTGACGCCAGAAGTCTACGTTACTGGGCCGCAGTGGTTTGTGCTGGAGTCGGTCTCACCAGAGGGCTGCATTGGCCGCGACAGCACGTTCATCGACGTGTTTTATCCGTTGTACGTGCCGAATGCATTTACCCCGAACAACGACGGCGTGAACGATGCGTTCTTCGTCGAGGGGGTCGAGGCCCGCGGGTACCGGTTGGAGATTTACAACCGGTGGGGCGATTTGCTGTTCTACAGTGAGGACCCTTCGGAACCGTGGATTGGCAATCACCAGGTTCAGGACTCGGATTATTTTGTTCCGGATGGAATTTATCCGTGGCGCCTGCGGTTCGAATTGCGGGATGGGCCGCGGCTTGTCGAGGGGACTGTGGCCATCGTTCGGTAGCGAAAACGCTTGCAGGATAGGCGGGATTCGCCTACTTTCGGTGCACGATTGCACGCCATGCGCATCCTTGACCAACACCTTCACCCACTCTTTTTGGACCACGACTGCATTGTGGTTCCCGGACTCGGCGGGTTTGTATGCAACCGCCAACCGGCTCAGTACGATGAAGCACGTCAGGAACTGACACCGCCCTACCGGTCGGTGCTTTTCAACGAGCGATTGGTCCACCACGACGGGGTGTTGGCCCAAGCCGTTTCGCGTGCGAAAGGCATCACTTTCGATGATGCCGTCAAAGCGATTGAACTGGAGGTCGAGCAATTGAAAGCCGAGGTCACCGGTGGCAAAACCATCGCGATTGACCGCGTCGGCCGACTGTACAAAGGCAGCAATGAACGGGTGCAGTTTCTCGCCGATGAAGAAATGGAGCGCATGCTGCGTTCGTTCGGCTTGCGTAACATCCCGTTGCGTCCGATTGCTCAGTCGGCGCCCGCACCTCAACCGGTTCAAGCGCCTAAGGGCAAAGTCATTCCCATGCCGACACCGTCGGTTCCCGTCCCGATCGCGCGCATCGCCGCTGCGTTGGCCGTGCCGGTTCTCGGGGGCTTGGGCATGTTTGTAGCGGACAGTTGGGAGGTACAAGACGCTCGGATGAGCGCCATCAACGTTCCTGCCATGGTAGCAGCGTTTGAACCGCGTTTTGAAGGAGAAGCGGTGCCCTCATGGGACGACGTGGAAGCCTTGGAGGAGACGGGTGCGTTAGCGCCTGAAGTGGAGGCCGCAGTGGAGCGTCCAACGACGGCAGAAATCGGAATGCCGGCCGCTCTAGATGACAACCCCGGGTTGTACATGCTCGTGGCAGGCGCGTTTTCGATGGAGGCCAATGCGCAGGTGCTGGCCAGCGATTTGGTGGCCAACGGATTTGATGCGCAAGTATTCGAACAAGACGGAGGGCTCCACATCGTGACGTACGCGACTCACTTGGACGAGCAAAGTGCTCGCATGCACCTCGAAGAGCTTCGAACGCAGCGCATTTCAGAGAATGCGTGGTTGAAGCCTTGGAAAGTCATCCGATAACATGACGGCGCTCCCCGAAGCGGTCATCCTCGATTTTGGCGGGGTGCTTTACGACATTGATTACGACGCTCCTGTTCGTGCCTTCAAGGCGTTGGGCGTGGAGGATTTTGCAGGGCTGTATAAACAGGCGGGCCAATCCCCTGAATTCGATGACTTGGAAAGCGGACGCATCGCCCCTGAGGCGTTTTACCGTTTCATGGAAGGCCACTGTGCGCCCGGGACGACACGCCAAGCCGTCGTGGACGCGTGGAACAGCATCTTGATCGGTATGCATCCTTCTCGCGTGCAGTTGGTGCAGGCGCTCGGGCGGCAAACGCGGCTGTACATCTTTTCCAATACCAACGTCATCCATGCGCATGT
>CALKYI010000123.1 GCA_938003665.1 uncultured Flavobacteriales bacterium | reverse complement strand
TGTCATCCAAAGTTTGTCCCCGCAGATTGGCCTCTAAAATACCCGTGCTGATTTCTAGCCAAGGGATCAAAAACAAAAGCAGGACGACAGGAGGTGTATTTTGACGCCAGTAAGCTCGAACGAGAACAGTCAATTGAAAAATGGCAAATACGCTTTCCAGCGGATTGGCCGTGAGCAATCCAATGGCACCAAGAACAGCCAGAATGCCGGAAATCGCGCCAAGCGGTACAGGTCTGGGAACCGCAAAGTCCTTTGTGGCAGACGTGGTCATGACTTCAGTTGGTTCAATTCTAGGCGAATGGCCTTGATGATTTCAGGGAAGGACCAATGGCTGATGTGGGATTGAATTGCGTTCCGATCCCATGTAAGCTCCGAGGCATATCTCAATGATTCAGAAAGGTCGTCCGTGCGGTCTGCAGGAAAATGGATGCCCACGGAATTCGAAGTTAAGATATCCTCATGGCACCCGGTTCGCTCGGAGGCGATGGCAGCGCATCCACTCGCCATGGCTTCGTTCACAGCCAATCCCCAAGTCTCTCCAGGTCCCTTGGATGGTAGGCACAGCACATCCCCAACACGGTACCACACTGGCATTGATTGTTGGTTTTGAAATCCAACAAAGTGGACATTTGCGGTTGTTCCGTATTGTGCCTTCAACTTTGCTTCCAAGGCACCAGAACCAATGAACACCAAATGCGTGTTATTCAGCTCGGCGTCCATGAAGGCTGCTGCCAGCATCTGGGGCTGCTTTTTCGATTCCAACTTGCCCACAAATATGAATACTTTGGCGTCTGCTGGAATTCCCAGTTCGACGCGTTTTTGGAGGGCGAGTTCATGGCGCTCCTCTTCGGCGCACATGAAGAATTCATTGTCGACTGCGTGCGGGGCATAGGTGAGTTGGTCGGGTCGAAGGCCCGCCCATTCGAAATACCTTTTGTTGGCCTGACCGACAAAAAACGCCCGGTCAACGGATCGATAAACCATTGTCAGCAGCAGCTTTCGGGCTGTTTTTTTCCAAAAGGGAAGGGGGTCGAGCAACGTAGAATCGCCCCGAAACCACACCGGGATTCGCCCCTTGAAATGGCGCATCACGGCCCAATGCCCGGGAAAATTCCATCCATACATCAGAACGGCCTTTGGCTTAAATGCCTCGATGGCATCAATTAAAGAACGTTTTCCTTGTGGAACAGCCGCTTCAAACGATGCATGTTCGTAGCCATCTAGCAGCGGGATGTCCCAAGCGACTTCTTGGCCAAAATCTTGATCGAATTTGACCTCTTCGGAAGGCTTGGAATAAAAGACCTTCAGATCAATCGAATCGTCTTTCGCGAGCATTCGGAACAACGGAGCGTTGTATTGAATGGGGTGGGTGCTGACGATGGCGAGGCGATTCATCCGTTCGAAGATATTGCCTCTTCCACAGCTGCTAAAAACTTTGAGGCATTCGCGCGAGAGGTGTGAGATTCTAGCTTCTCAGTTTTCGGAGACCAGAGTCTTACAGGGTCGAGGAAATCTTAGAGCCTTGACGCGACATCGTTGACAAGGCGTTCATGGGATTTCTCGCTGGAGTAGCCGACAAAGAATTGGGTTGCTTCGATGAGGTCTAAGATTTCCCGCCCTTCGCTGTGTTCATGGAAAAAGGCAAACGTTCGAGGGGATGTGACCAAGCATTGGAACAGCTTGGATGCAGAGTAGTGGGGCTCGGTCGACCCGATGACCATGCTGCCTTGTGCGGTCCGCAGAATCTGCTGAACTTCCAGAAAAGGGATGCGATCGGGGAACTCAAGGACGAGCGGCGTTACGCCGAACTCTGATGCGAGTTCCGTGATGCTTTGAAGCGTGGGGTTGTGCGTACCGATGAATAGGAATTGAACGTTGTTCAATGGCCGTTGCCGGTTTAATTTTGCAAGCCCCTCCATCCAAATTCGAAAGAGGGGATACCAATTGGGCGAGTAGGCGCCAGCATACACGTAGGTTTGATGGCCTTCAACGAATGGAGAGGTGAAGGAACTGAGCTCAATCCGGTGGTCTTCTTTCCTGAAGCCCATTTGAAATGTGATGCGTTGCGTTTGTTTGAGATGTGGGTATCGAGAAGAAATGCCGCTGAGATAGGCGTCATTGACCCCAGAGATGAGGCTTACTCGCTTCAGTGCGATGGGTTCAAGGA
>CALKYI010000122.1 GCA_938003665.1 uncultured Flavobacteriales bacterium | reverse complement strand
GACATCCACATTGTAGCCCAGTGACGCACCGGGATCCCAGGTCACCCCCGCTGGGTCTTGCAATCCTGCACAGCTTGACAATCCAATACCAACAACCCAGGCCAACAGCCATACCGATGGAAAATTTTGCCGCATAAGGCCGTAACAAAGTCGCATGAGGAATGTTGTGAAGATAGTTGTCGAAGTGTGATGTAAATTACCATCGAACTGAAGAACCATGAAACCAATCTCCCTGACATTTTTAGCGAGCCTTTTGGCCTTCGCTACGAGTGCGCAAAATGAAGCGCTTTACGACATCAGCATAGCCGTCGATCCCCTCGAAGTGCGCATGCTGCCATTGACCGATGACCCTCAACCGGATGAGCAGCGTGTGCTGCGCGAGACGTCCGGATGGAACAACTGGGCTGCCGACCATGCCAACTGGCGCTGCATCATGAGCAAGGCCACAGGCCTGCCGCACCGGGCGTTTGGTCCGGCCATCGATGTGCCCGGACAGAGCATCGCGGACAAAGCGTCGGCATTTGCTGCGACGGAGTTGAACGAATTTGGAATCGATGCACCACTTGTGTGGGACATTGAGTCGAAGATGGGGCAACACACGTGGGCGCATGCTGCGCAAACGTGGCAAGGCATCCCCGTTAAAGGCGGCAAACTCGTCACCAAATGGTGGAACGATCAGCTCATCATGTGGGGCGCCGACTGGTACCGAGGAATTCCCGAGGATGCCACCGAAGCATTGTCGCTTACAGCGCAGCAAGAAGCGGCCACTGCGGGCGTGGTGTTTGATGAATGGGGCGACGTAGAAATGGGCGAATTGTCGTGGGTGCCCACCCGCGAAGCAGCGGATGAGCTGGACTGGCACTTGACCCGAACGTGGACGGTCGCGGGCCGTCAGGGAACCATCCCGCGTCGCTACGAGACCGGTGTTGACGTCCAGACTGGTGAAGTCGTTTGGCGCCAAAACCTCGTCATGCACATCGACGGCAAGTGGGGCATGCCGGCCATGAATGGCAAGCCCGAGCGTGCGGTCTTGCGTATGGGGGTTGATCGGCCGAGTGCCACGCCACCGTTGGTGATCAGCGGTGCTATCACTTCCGATGTTCACGAATTGTACCCCTACCAAGATGCGGTGAACTTGAGCCTGCCGGGGCTGGAGCTTCCGTTTGCTGGACAAACCGTTCACACGGACGCGGATGGCGGATTCATCACCACAGTGGCTGGTCCTCAAACCGTCAATGTGGACTTGGTGGGCCATTGGAGCACGATTTACACGAATGGGAATACGCCCAGCACCAGCGTCGATTTTGCCGATGGCTACAACGCCCTCGACCTGTCGGATTTGGGCAACTTGAAGGAGCGGTCAGCGTACCGTTCGACCATTCTCATCCACGATCACATGAAGGCGCTGATGCCGAATTTCACCGATTTGGATTGGTCGCTTCCAACCAACATTGATGTGGCCGGCGAATGCAATGCCTTTTATGACGGCCAGAGCATCAACTTCTACGACCAAGGGGGCGGCTGCAATGCGACCTCGTTGATCGCCGACGTGGTGTGGCACGAATACGGCCACGGCATCAACGGCTATTTCTACAACAGCCTCAACGCCGGCTTCAACAACGGCGCGATGAACGAAGGATACGCAGATTTGTGGGCCATGAGCTTGAGCGACATTGCGGAAATCGGCAAAGGGTTCTACACGGACAACGAAGACGGCATCCGGGTGTACGATGAGGACCCCAAAGTGTACCCCGAAGATTTGGTGGGCGAAGTACATGCTGACGGTGAGATTATTTGCGGGGCTTGGTATGACACGCACCTGCTGATGGGGGGTGATTGGGATGCTACGATGGCCTTGTTCATCGACGCTTACCCCGGACTGCAAGCCACGGCTCCCAATGGAAGCGAAGGCCAAGCCTACACAGACGTGTTGCTCGACGTCTTACAAGCGGATGACGACGACGGCGACTTGTCCAACGGTACCCCCAACGACCTAGCCATTGTCGAAGGGTTCGATATCCACGGCATTTCGATTTTCAGCTACGCCGAAATCGACCACGATTCCCAGGAATTCGTGGAGGCCGAATCCACCATTGAGATTGAAGCCGAAACGTTCATTGTTTTCCCTTACAACTTGTACTTCGACGCGGTGAACATGTGGTACCGCACGGAAGCGGGCGGAGAGTGGGCCCAGGTGGCCATGGACAACCCCGATGGCAATGCCGTCTTCACGGCAGAAATTCCTGCCCAAGAGCCAGGCACAGTCGTTTCCTACTACATGGGCATTTCCGACGACTTTGGCGGGTTGTCAGCGGTGACGCCGTTTGCGGCAGCCAATGAGAGCTACCCCAACTTGCCCTTCAACTTGCTGGTGGGCGTGGAGCCGGTCTTGATCAACGATTCGGATGAATACTCTGATTTCGGCGGATGGACCACCGGACTGCCCGGGCAAGACAATGCGACCACGGGCATTTGGGAAGAAGCCATCCCTGTCGGATCCTATGCAGAAGCCAATGACCCCAGCACGGTCGTAGCGCCAACTCAGGACCACACACTCGGCATGGCCGGTTACGCTTTCGTTACGGGACAGAACCCCGGCGTGAATGACGGTATCGGTGTGAATGATGTCGACGGTGGTAAGACCACATTGCTCTCTCCGGTTATTGATCTGACGCCTTATGCCAACCCGGTGATGGCGTACTGGCGCTGGTACGTGAACGCACCTCCGAGCGGAGCCAACCCAGCGACGGACTGGTGGCAAGTGGAGATCTCCAACGATGGCGGCGACAGCTGGCAGTACTTGGAGAACACGCTTCAACAGGACGTGTCTTGGCGCCGCAACGCCTTCCGCGTTGCAGATGTCATTGAACCCACCAGCGAATTCCAAATGCGCTTCATCGCTTCGGACAGCACGACCATTGGGGAATACCTCGACGGCGGCTCGCTCATCGAAGCGGCGGTGGATGATATCATTCTGTACGACCTCGCTTCGGGAGAATCCGTGGGAGAGGCCGGCGCCTCCACGGTGGCCGGTTACCCCAATCCCGCGAGCGAGCGCGTTTTGATGAACGGCTGGATGCCAGGTGCGACGTTGCGCTGTTTCCAGGTGGCGAGCGGAAAGCTCGTTTGGGAGCAACGAGCGGGTGGCGGCTCGACTGAGCTCGTCGTCAAAGGCTGGTCACCCGGTTTGTATGAGGTGGTAGGCGCAGATGCCGAAGGGCGTCAAGCGCATTGGACACTCAACGTCATCGACTAAAGACGTTTAGATTTCGGTCAGATCGCCAGCGGCAATCCATCCGGTGTTGCCGTTGGCGAGCTGCACCTTCCAGTGGTTGGCGTTGCGCTCAATCACGGTCACTTTTGTGCCTTCATGAAGCATGAACAAGGTCATGCCATTGGTGCCAGGCTCGTTGCGCACAGCCGATTCAACGGCCATGACGATTGCGGATTTGCTCGACTCAATGCGTCTTGAAGTCGTTTGCGTCAGGAGCATACAGGCCAATCCAATGGAGAGCAGTACCGCCGCACTCGACCCGAGCAGGCGTCGGTTTTCGATGCCTACGACCCAGATGCGCCAAGCCAATGCGCCGAATCCCAGCGTCCAAGCCAAAACCATCAGGCGCGCCCACAGCTGATACCGCCCCGGCGCCGTAATGCGTTCCCAAATGTCCAATATGCCATTCGAGGGCAGCGACTCGATGCGGTCCTTGATTTGCGCGTTGGCCAGTGTCAGGTTGGTTTTTAGGTCGGCGTTCGAAGGGGAAAGGAGCGCAGCCCGTTCGTAGTGAAGAATGGCCGGTCCCCATTGCGACAATTTGTAATGGGCATTGCCGAGGTTGTACTCGCTTTCAAAATGCATGCTCTCCGCTAGGATGGACTCGTAGCCCGCGATGGCCGTGGCGTAATCGCCTGCAGCATAAGCCGCATTGGCCGCCTCAAACTGCGCTTTCGGGTCGACTTGGCCCCAGACCGAAGCGTGAAGGACCGTGGCGACGAGGATGGATGCGAGGTGGTTTTTCATCATGCGATCCAGTTTTTTTCCGTGGCTTCGACCAAGGCCTCCGCTGCTGTGAGCAATGCCTCTGGAGGAGGAACCTGACCGGGGGCGTAGCGTGCCATATCCAAATCATCCAACAGTGCGTTCCATTTGCCTTTCAGCTCGGGCACATGGCGATCCAAGGCTTGGCTCAACGCCGTTCGGGTCAATTGGCTGGCGTTCCACTGGAGTTTGGCCATCAAATACGCTTCGAGGCCCGAACCGAGTGCAGGGTAGAAGAGGTCCGCTTGCCCCGTGTGTTTTTTCGCCTCGCGGAGCTCCTGGCGCACAGCATTTTTTGCGCGACGCTGGCGAGCAGAAAGCGGGTTCTTCTCGTCTTCATCGCGGCGGCGACGCGCTGCGAAGGACAGGCCCAATGCCAAGGGGCCAATGGCCAAAAGGCCGCCGGCGAGTTGTCCACGGTTGTCCCATCGGTTGCGCGGCAGGCATGGGCCGTTCCACTCGCTGTGGATGAAGTTGATGTCTTGATTGAGGACTTGCACGTCCGTTTTGGAATTGTAATTCACTTGGCCACCGGTGTCGGTCGTGTTAGCGGCTACCGTGAGTGCCAACGGCGTGGTCGTTAAGGTGCTGTAATTCCGAATCTTGGTGTTGAACCAGGCACCTTCAGGCACCGGGAGTTCGTATTCACCGGGCGCACGTGGTATCACGACGTACCGAAACGTACGGCTCCCGGATTCACCGCTTGCATCTACCTTGATCCGGTCGATAACCTCGGGATCGAACACCTCGAATTCACCAGGCCAGGTCAAGGACGGTTCCTGGATGAACTTGATGTTGCCCTGTCCGCTGAAGGTTAAATCGTACGTGATGGCTTCATTGGTGCGGCAGGCCTGCTCCGTTTGTTTGGGGGTCACCCGCAACTGTCCGAATGCACCAAGGAAAGACGGGGGGATGGGCTCCGGCAACGGCTTCACTTCAATCTTGACAGGGTCAGCGTTGGCGGTCACGTTTTGTCCGTTGAAAAAACTGGTTCGCATGTACCCCACCAAATCAAAGCCGTCGATGACGAGGGTGCCCGTTTGTTGGGGGAACAATACGAGTTTTTTGACCGTGGCTACGTTGTAGCGCTGACCGGAAACGACTTGGGGCTCCCATCGGGGTTCGGGGATGTCCACTTCTTCCTTCCAGAAACCGGGGGTTTCGGGGATGTTGAATTTCCGAACGTCGAGGTTGTTGGCCCGATTGAAAATCTTGAAAGAGACCACGATGGGCTCGCCAATGTGGACGTTTCGCTTGGACGTCTCGATGACGCAGGCAACGTTCCCGAGGTTGCCGGCGTTGGGGCCGGAGGGCTTGGCACCGCGGGCGACGACACGGAGGACGAACGGTTTGCTCTTGAGCGTTCCTTTCGATCCTTGGACTTCAAAAGCAGGCACTTGCACATTCGTCTTGGAAAGGACCTGGTACGTGTACGTGTACCCGACTTCACTGGTACGAGTGCCATTGAAGATGCTCGTGCTGTTGGAGGTGCTGGGGCCGTACAACAATTTGAGGCCTTCAATTTGTGGGCCGTCGATGCGGCGGGAAATGTTTTTGAGGGTAAACGTCAATTGGACCTGTTCGCCAACGCGCACTGGGTTTCGGTTGACACTGACTTCGAGGGCTTCTTGACCCCATGCAACACTCACGCTCAGAAAGCAGAGCAGCAGCCATTGGATGCAGGATGTGAAAGTGAGCTTGCCCATTACCAATCCTTTTCGATTTTCTTCTTTTTTCCTTGGCTCTTGGCCTTCATCAGCTTCGCCTGAACTTCTTCTTCACCGCGTTCCAGGCTCTCCAAGATACGTTCCATGTCTTCTTTGGAAATCTGCCCTTCTATCTGCTGGGGTTGCTCCTGCTCTTGTTCTTGCTGGTCCTGCTGGTCCTGCTGGTCTTGCTGGTCTTGCTGGTCCTGCTGGTCTTGCTGGTCTTGCTGGTCTTGCTGGTCTTGCTGGTCTTGCTGGTCTT
>CALKYI010000121.1 GCA_938003665.1 uncultured Flavobacteriales bacterium | reverse complement strand
CGCAACCACACGTGCTTCGGCAAGGTGACCGAAGGGCTGGACATCGTCACGCAAATCGCACAGGGCGACACGTTCTCAGTCGAGGTCATTGAGGACTGATTCGCGCCGAACGAATTTAGAAAAGCGGCTTCGTGCCGCTTTTTTTGTTCCCCAGAAAAACATGGATTTGGAATCATCCATATGCGTCGCGTTCTTTAGACCATGCGCAGGTTCAATGCTATTCTACTTCTGGTCTGCCCGCTTTTTTGTGCAGCGCAGTTGGTCCCCGAATCGTCCTCGTTTAATGAGGATGTCGTCTGGGAATCAGTGTTCACAGAGGGCCCCGAAGGAAAAGTCAATCGCGGACTGGTCGATACGGAGGGACATGCAGTGTGCGTGTCCATGCCCGAAGGTTCAGCGCGAGTTCATAAAATAAATGGCGACGATGGAAGTCTGATTTGGGAAGCAACTTTTACGAATCGCCTGGGACTTGGAATCGCCGAGATCATTGGTGACGACGGCGAACCTGATTATGTCGTGACTGGCGGCGCAGGGAGCACTCAAGAATGCTGGTTGGCCCGTATTGAAGGGTCCAGCGGGAACATCACTTGGGAGACGATCTTGGATCAACCCGGGAACAATTGGGAGTTCGACGGTTTGCGCTCAGCCATGGTGGGCGATGATGGGTACATCTATGCATCGGGATTCACCGGTGGCGATGAACCGAACACGGTATTTGTCGTTTTCGCCGGAACAGAAACCGTCGTAAAAGCCAACCCTGAAAATGGAGAAATCGAATGGACATCGTTTCTCCCAGCCTCCGAATACGGCTTAGCTACCGTACAAGATGCAAACGGAAGTTTGTACACCGCTGGGGTGATGTACGATGAAGGCTGGTGCGTTACCAAGCGCTCCGTGGACGGTGAGGTGTTGTGGACCTCGTTCATTGAAGGCACAACAGAAATCTATCCCTACGATTTGGCCATAGGCGAAGACGACCGATTGTATTACGGAGGGCACCGTGGCAGAGAGGGCGCAGGCGATCCTTTCGACTATTCTTGCGCTGCCCTGGACACCAATGGAGAGCTGATATGGCTTAACCATTACGCCAACCCGAGGGGGTACAGTCTTTCACACATTCGAAACGAGCTCTACGGCATTGAAGTTGGAACCGATGGCATCTACATGTTTGGCGGTTCCGGTGATGAAAGCAATTACAGTGAGACCAACCAGCCTTTTCCATCTTCTGATGTTTGGGTGGGCTGGGTACTGCATGCGAGTTGGGATGGTGGCATTTCGGACAGCCATGTTTTTTGCCACGATGGTATCAATTCTGCGACGGAATACGGAGCCCTTATCGATGGAGGATTTTTCATTTTCAATGACACGGATGCTGGGGGAGACACGGAACTGGGAGTCATGAAAATTCTAAATGGAAGCAATCCGTCCGTACAAACAGCAACCACAGAGATTGAGGATTTGGATTTTGAACTTTTCCCAAACCCAAACAATGGACATTTTCGAGTATCCGGGCTCAGTCCCAATGAGCACACTGAATTGCATGTTTTCGATGCCCAAGGAAAGCTGGTTTTCTCTGAAAGACTGAATGCATCAAGTTCGCAAGTCGATTTATCTAATCTGAGCGTTGGCCCCTATTTCGTGCGCATTTCGAATGAAACGAATGTCCATTCACAGCACACCATAATCGTGGAAAGGTAACCGCGGCGCCGCGGCGCTGAACTCCCGTTAATCCACGCGATTCCAAACGCAATCCCTGAACACGCCATTGCACCGCTCTTTAACGGCATTGCGCCGGATTCGGTAATCGGTTCGTATTGTTTCGCCAACGAGCAAGGCGAATTCACTGGATGCACTGTCAGGATAAAGGACAACGGCAATGACCGTATCGACTTGAAGAAAATCATACGTGCCGAAGTGCAGTTCGCCGTCGGCAAATTCAAACCGATAGGCTCCGGGAATGCCGTCAGAGATGTCATCGTCTGCAAATACCATTCGCTCTGGACCAGTAGCCTGGCATGATGAGCAGCCGCGCTCAGCATCGAGGAGGTAGGTTCCGAGGATCTGCTCCTGAACCGGCTCACATCCGGAGATGAGCATGAGTGCACATCCCACACAAAATGAACGTTGTAGGATGGTCAGAAACGAGCGCGTCATTTTCACCTCTTGAAGGTAACCAAAAACGGGAGACCGCATCGCTGCAATCTCCCGTTTGGTACCCGGAGCGGGACTTGAACCCGCACGACCCTTCGGGTCAACAGATTTTAAGTCTGTCGTGTCTACCAATTCCACCATCCAGGCAGGTGG
>CALKYI010000120.1 GCA_938003665.1 uncultured Flavobacteriales bacterium | reverse complement strand
GCTTCCCTCGTCGATGGCGAGCACCCCGTCGTCTGTCAGTGGGATGGTACAGTGGGTGCGTCGTATGCCGTGCGTGGTGCCTTTCTGCTCAGAGTGGAGTTGCGTTCATTGCAAAACCAACATCTGCTCCGGGCACAAGCTCCAGTCTTCATTTGTCCACATTGACGGCACCCAAAATCCCCAGATCTTTGGCATCTTCGCACCATGTTCGAAGGGATGCCCTTACCCATTTCGCCGCTTTACGTTTACGCGCTCCCGCTGTGGATTTGCGCATTCGGGATGGGTGCAACGGCATTGCTCCGGGTGCAATTCGACCGCGAATGGGCACTGACCATGTGGACAGCCTACCAAATCAAGCGCGTTTGGCAGCGGCTAGCGGACGAATCGGCACGGACGGGCGGCACCTTGACCAGCCACGCCATGGGCATTTTGACGTGGGCTTTGCTCGGGTCGCTGTGGGGAGTCAACACCTCGGAAACGTCTGCCGGCGATACGGCAGGAAACGGAGCGATGTGGGGGGCGTTGCTTGGATTGATCACACTAGTTGCCCGACAAGTAGGAGGCTGGATTGGCGCATGGGTGACGCTGGAGCGAGAGGCCATCGAGCGAGGGTTTGAAGTGGATCGGCACATGCGCAATTGGTTGTTGTGGGCGCTGATTGCTTTGGTTGCGTGGGAGTTGACCCAATTCAATGGGTTCGAGAACCGCGGAGAAATGTGGTCCCACGTGTGCACAGTTTGGTGGGTATGGCTCGGTCTGAAGTGGTTGCGGCAGTTTCAATCAGTCCTGAACAAGCGGCTTCATATTGGTTGGGGAATTGCGTACATTTGCACCCTCGAAATTGGACCGACCTTGCTGCTGTTCGAGTATGCAGGTTGAGCCAATGGAGCAAGCACTGAAGAACCGATATGGCGAAGAAGCTCAAGACTGTCCTGATTTCACAGCCAAAGCCCACCACGGAAAAATCTCCGTACTTCGACTTGGCCGACCGTCAGAAATTGACCATCGATTTCCGTCCATTCATCCACGTTGAAGGCGTGGAGCCACAAGATTTTCGACAGCAGCGCATCGACTTGGCCGAGCACACGGCCGTCATCCTGACCAGCCGAAACGCGGTGGATCACTTTTTCCGCCTGGCGGCGGATCTGCGCTTTGAGGTCCCCGACTCCATGAAGTACTTCTGCATCAGCGAGGCCACGGCCTTCTACCTGCAGAAATACGTGGTGTACCGCAAGCGCAAGATTTTCTTTGGGAAGCACCGCTTTCAGGACCTCATGGACAGCATCAAAAAGCACAAGCAGGAGAAGTTTTTGCTGCCGTGCAGTGATTTGATGAAGCCATCCATTCCGAAGCTGCTCGACGAAGCCAGCATCAACTACACACGGGCCATGATGTACCGCACCGTGTGCAGCGACCTGAGTGACTTGAGCGACGTCAAGTACGATTGCCTCGTATTCTACAGTCCAAGTGGCATCGAGAGCCTGTTCAAGAATTTTCCGGACTTCGAACAGGGCGAAACGCGCATCGCAACCTTTGGTCCTACAACCGCCAAAGCCGCGGAGGAGGCCAACTTGCGCATTGACATTTCAGCCCCTACCCCGCAGGCGCCTTCGATGACTATGGCCATTGAGCATTACATTCAAGGCAAATAACTCCCGTTGCCTGAAGCACCTTCTTTTTCCTACTCCAAAACCGAGCGCCTCAAATCCAAAAAGCTGATTGAGGCCACGTTTACAGCGGGTCAAAAGTTCAAGGCGTGGCCCCTCGTGGCCAAGAGTTTGGACACGGAGTTGAGTGAAGATGTCCCCTGCCAAACGCTCGTTTCCGTCAGCAAACGGTCATTCAAACGGGCCGTTGACCGCAACCGGATCAAGCGATTGATGCGGGAGGCCTGGCGATTGCAAAAGCACACTGCCTACGCTGCCCTCCGACAACACGAAAAACAACGCGCCCTCGTTCTCATTTATGTGGGTAAAGAATTGCCTACTTTCGAAGGAATGCAAGCGAGCATGCAGACGTTGATTGCAAAAATGATTGAAGCGATGGCATCACCAGATCAGCCTCAAGCGGACACCCCAAAACATGGATAAGAAGAAGGCCAGAAAAACGTGGATGTGGTTGGTGCCACTCGCCGGACTCATGGCGGCCGCGGTTCCGTTGCGGGAAAACTACTTCGAGCTGTCGAAGCAGCTGGAAATCATGACGGCCATGTTCCGCGAATTGAACATCTACTACGTCGATGAAATCCAACCCGGCCAGCTCATGGAAACGGGCATGGACGCCATGGTGGAAAGCCTTGACCCCTACACCGTGTACTACCCCGAATCGCGGGTGGAGGATTTGCGGTTCATGACCACAGGTGAATACGG
>CALKYI010000119.1 GCA_938003665.1 uncultured Flavobacteriales bacterium | reverse complement strand
AGGCCACTACGAACTCAATGTGTTCAAACCGATGATGGCACGCAACATCCTGGAGAGTGCTCGCTTGATAGGAGATGCCTGTGCTTCGTTCAGCGAACACTGCGAGGAGGGCATCGAGCCAAACCACCGCAGAATCGACGAATTGGTGCAGAACAGCCTCATGCTCGTAACCGCACTCAACACCAAAATCGGCTATTACAAGGCGGCTGAAATCGCCAACAAAGCCCACACCGAAGGAACCACACTGAAGCAGGCAGCCTTGGCTACCGGCTACCTGACAGAGGAGGAGTACGACGCGTGGGTCGTGCCCGCCGACATGACTGGGCGCTAAGCCTGCAGATTACTTCTGCTTGCCCGCTTTCATTTGGGTGACCAGTTGCTTGATCCACTGTTCTTCCGCTTTCGGGCAGATCAGCAGGGCGTCCTGGGTGTCCACTACAATGAAGTTGTCCAATCCCCGTAAGGCAACGAGCTTCTTTCCGGCAGTAGCGTCACTTACGACCACATTGCCTTCGGCATCGGTGATTTCGAGGGAAACGCCTGCGCTTCCGTTGCCTTTGGCGTCTTGGGGCAATTTCTCGTGCAACGACCCCCATGTGCCCAAGTCGCTCCAGCCAAAATCGGAAAGGACCACTGCTACATTGGGCGCCTTCTCCATGATGCCATAGTCAATGGAGATGTTTTCACACTCCCCATAAATGCCTCGGATGGTGGCCGCCTCACGCTCGGTAGCAAAATCAGCTGCATGCTCTTCAAAGAGTCCTTGCATCTCTGGTAAATGCGCTTCGAAAGCGGATGTAATGTTGGCCAAGCTCCAGATGAAGATGCCTGAATTCCAGTAGAAGTCTCCCGAAGCGAGGAACTGCTCTGCCAATTCCAATTGGGGCTTTTCCGTGAAGGTTTTGACCATCCGAATTCGTTGGTCGTCGACGTTTGGTAAGTCTTCAAATTGGATGTACCCGTATCCGGTGTCTGGCCGGGAGGGATGAATGCCAAGCGTGACCAGGTGTGTGGTTTCCCGGGTGTGGTTCAATGCGACTTGGGCGATCTCGAGGAAGTCATCTTCCTTCAGGATCAAGTGGTCAGACGGAGCAACAATGACCGCTGCGTCTGCGGCATCGGCGCCTGCTTTGTTGGCAATCCAGTGGTTTGCGTATGCTATGCAGGGCGCCGTGTTGCGCATGAACGGTTCGCACAGGGTGTTCTCACTCGGAAGCTCAGGCAGATGTTCTGCGACCAGTTCGCGGTAGCGTTCTTGCGTTACCACGAGGATGTTCTCAGCGGGCACCAGGCGAGCGAGCCGATCAAACGTCATTTGAATCAACGAGCGACCGGTGCCGAGGATGTCCAGGAATTGCTTCGGCCGAGATTCCTTGCTCATGGGCCAGAAACGACTGCCAATTCCGCCGGCCATGATGACCGCGTAGGTGTTTTGGTTTGAACTCATGGTTGGGAATGCCAATCGGCAGGAGCAGTGGTAATTGCGTTGGTGGGCGTTTCTGTTTCAGACCATTGCGGGCAGTTGCAATCGCGGTGACCGCGCTGCGAGCCGCATGCCTGAAGTGCGAGGACGCACAAAGCGAACCCGAGCGTCTTGATGTGTTTGGCTAACATGCACCGCGAAAATACAAACTGACCCCTACCTTAGCATCATGCGCTGGATGTATCATATCGGCCGCTACATGCGGTTGTTGGCGAAGAGTGTTCGTCGGCCCGAAAAGTTCGGCGTTTTCAAGGAGCTCTTGATGACTGAATTGGAGTCCATTGGATTGCAGTCGGTCGGGATCGTGGCCTTGCTCAGCATCTTCATGGGAGCGGTGATTTGCCTGCAAACTGCGCACCAAATCGGCGGTTGGATTCCCGTTTACACCATTGGCTTCACCGTGCGTCAAACGATGATTTTGGAGTTTTCGCCCACCTTGATCCCGGTCATTTTGGCGGGAAAGGTCGGCTCCAACATTGCCTCACAGATTGGCACCATGCGCGTCACAGAGCAAATTGACGCGCTGGACATCATGGGCGTCAACAGTGCAGGTTACTTGATTCTTCCGAAGGTGGTGGCAGGCGTATTCATCGTGCCATTCTTGGTCGTTTTGAGCATGGTCCTGGGCGTTGGTGCCGGTGCTTGGATTGGTGTAGCGACTGGACTCAGCCCGTTGGCGGACTTTGAATACGGCATGCAGGTCGATTTCCGGGTTTTCGACGTGGTGTATGCCTTGACAAAAACAGTCGTTTTTGGGTTCATCTTGACCAGTGTCTCAGCGTATCACGGTTCTTATGCAGAAGGCGGAGCGTTGGAAGTTGGAAGGTCCAGCACCAAGGCGGTGGTGTGGTCAGTGGTGATCATCATGGTCTCGAATTTGGTCCTCACTCAAATGCTTTTGAACTGATGATCGAACTGAAACACCTCGACAAATCATTTGGCGACCACCATGTTTTGAAGGACGTCAACGCCACCTTTGAGCGGGGAAAGGTCAATTTTGTTATTGGCCGCAGTGGCAGCGGAAAGAGTGTCATGACCAAGTGCACAGTGGGACTTATTGAGCCCGACCGAGGAAGGGTCATTTATGACGGCCGGGACTTCACCGCCATGAGCCAAAAAGAGCGCAAGGTCATTCGGCAAGAGATTGGCATGCTCTTTCAAGGTTCAGCCCTTTTTGACAGCATGACGGTTCAAGAAAACGTGGAGTTCCCGCTGCGCATGTTCAGCGGCATGAGCGATGCTGAACGTGTCAAGCGCGCTGAGGCTTGCCTTGAGCGGGTGGAACTTTCCGATGCCAGTGGCCGGTTTCCAGCCGAGTGCAGCGGGGGCATGCAAAAACGTGTGGGCATTGCGCGGGCCATTGCCATGAATCCTAAATACTTGTTTTGCGATGAGCCCAATTCAGGTCTGGATCCTCAGACGGCCATTGTAATCGACAATTTGATTTCAGACATTACGGCTGAGTATGGCATCACCACCGTGGTGGTGTCACACGATATGAACAGTGTGATGGAGGCGAGTGATACCATTCATTTTGTGCACCAAGGGAGCATCTGTTGGCAGGGTGACCGGGCGGAGTTGTTGCGGGGCGGTGTCCGGGAATTGGAGGACTTCGTGTTTGCGAGCGATCTCATGCGGAAAATCAGCAAAACCGCTCAC